>NZ_JBMERN010000129.1:0-10072 GCF_049310965.1 Loktanella sp. DJP18
CAGTCTGGTGGGTTTGATGGACAGGTGCGGAGTCCACTCGCCCGAAGCGGCCATTAACAAAGCCTCGGGTATGCGGAGTACCAATCCGAATTTTGACTGTAATGACCATCATTCTTTTGAATTACCAAGCCACTCCATCCGGTTCGCTGACATGATGGCAATGGGTATCTGCGCAGGTTAGAAGACTGCAATGACCTACATCGACATTATAATTATTTTGGATTCCGGTCTCTTGGCGGGCGCCATCAACGCTTTCGCGGGCGGCGTGACGAACTTTGCGTTCTCGGCACTCGTAGCGATCAGACTGCCTGCCGTGACCGCCAACGCGACAAGCGCAGTTTTCGCTACGCAAGTGTTTTAGGGTTGGGTGTCTTGCAAAAGTCTTCTTCTTTTGGTGTTGGTCTCGCTCTAGCGGGAGCGCTTGTGTTAACCCCGGACGCGCTTTTCATCCGCCTTTCCGGGATGTCCACATTCCAGATGCTGGGATGGAGAGGTCTTGGCCTCGGACTGATCTTCATTCTTGCATGGGTGCTGACAAGTCGCGACAGGCAGTCCGATTTTGCGATGCTCGGTAGCGGTGCCGCGATCGTTGTCATCGTATGCCAGGCGATTAACACGACGCTATTCCCCATGGGCATCGCGATTGCACCGGTTGCGACAGTCCTGCTGGGTGTCGCGACCGTGCCCGTCTGGTCAGCGCTTCTGGCACAATGGTTATACGGCGAGATCACATCACGCGTGACATGGATCGCCATCGGACTGGTGATCGCGGGCTTGACGGTGGCTGTGACAGACAAGGGTGAGGCCGCGCTTGACGCCAACGCGCTTGCAGGTGCGGCGTGCGGGCTTGGGGTTGCGTTCGCTCTGGCTCTGACGTTCGTGACCATGCGCCATCACGCCACCCTGCCGCTATTTCTCGTCATCGGATTGGGCTCACTGACGTCGGGGACCTCAGGCCTGCTTATCGTGGGACCGGCACAGATGACGGACGGTACGGTTTGGGCCATTCTCGTCTGCGCTCTTCTGATCCTGCCGTTGTCCTTTTTTGCACTTAACGAGGCGTCCCGCCACACGGCCGCGGCAAATGTGAGCTTGCTGCTGTTGCTGGAAACCGTTCTCGCACCACTCTGGGTGTGGCTTGGCACGGGCGAAGCGCCCTCGCGGCGCATGATGGCCGGTGGCGCGGTGGTCGTGGTGACTCTGGCGGTGTATGTCCTTGCGACGCGGCGCACTCAAAGCCGGACGCGTCGCAACCCCGCAGAATAGAAGAGATTATGACTTACGCCGATATCCTGCTCCTGTTCGGTTCCGGTCTTCTGGCAGGCGCTATTAATGCGCTTGCCGGGGGCGGTACGATCTTCACATTCTCCGCGCTCGTGGCGATCGGACTACCACCTGTGACGGCCAACGCCACGAGCGCGCTCTCCGTGCTGCCCGGCCAGATCGCGTCAACGACGGCCTACCGTCGCGAAATCGCGGCTGCGTTTCGCCGTCTTCTGCCCTTTTCGATCATCTCAGCAATAGGCGGCATCTTGGGTGGCCTGCTGCTGCTCAATACTGACGAAGGGGCGTTCCGGGCGTTAGTGCCATTCCTGATCCTGTTCGCCACGATCCTCTTCATGCTCGCGCCACGCATCGCGTCATTTGGCGAAGGACTGGCCGCGCGTCGTAAAAGCGATGCACCCGGTGCTCTTGCCACAGGTCTGCAAGGGCTGGTTGCGATTTACGGCGGTTATTTCGGCGCCGGTATGGGGATCATGATGCTGGCGTCTCTTTCACTTACCGAAGGCCGTGACTTTCATGCGCTGAATGCGGCGAAGAACTGGCTTGCCTGCATCATGCAAGGATTGGCGGTCGTGGTATTTATCGTCTCCGGGGCCATCGACTATCGCGCCGTTGCGGTAGTCGCGACCGCGAGCATTCTTGGAGGATGGGGCAGTGTGGTCGTCGGTCGTCTTGTGCCACAGCGCATGATCCGATGGTTTGTCATTGCTACGGGCCTGGGGCTCAGTTGCTGGTACTTCATCCGGTAGGCCGATGGCAGGTTGCAAGATGGCTGGGTGAATCCTGGAAGCGAACTTGACGATAGCGGTAGGATTAGCCGCGTCTTTCGAGGCAACACTGATGATGCGACAGAAGAGCGAAGGACCCTGTTGGGAAACGCTCGCTTGCGCGTGTCAGTACTATTGAACGTTCCTCAAATACCCCCGTGGAAGGCCATGATCTGATACATCTTCGCTCATTCGGTCCTGCCGTCGCTCACATCTCGCCTGTTGAAGCTTTTCGCGCGGGATTGGGGGCCTTCATTGGATTATCTCTCGCCGGAGCGTTCGTTCTGTCTCCGACCATCGATCTCGATCTCGGGCTTTACCTTGTCGCCCCGTTTGGGGCGTCTTCCGTGCTTTTGTTCGCTGTACCGAATAGTCCACTGGCCCAGCCGTGGTCCGCCATCGTCGGCAACGTGATTGCAGCCTTGGTCGCTGTCGCAGTGTGTAGGGTCGTCCATGACCCGATCCTGCGCATTGCCTTGGCGGTGGGCCTTGCGATCACGGCCACCAGTTTGTGTCGGGCTCTGCATCCCCCGGCCGGTGCCGTCGCGATGACCGCAGCTATGAGCCCCGATGCCGTCCGTGAACTCGGTTTCATGTTTGCCGTCATGCCCATCGGGATCGGCACACTCGTTCTGGTTCTGATCGCGATGGCCTACGGCCGCATGACGGGACGGCATTACCCGTTCAGGCAATTTGATGACCCCAACAGCCATGGCACTCAGGACCGGGAGCCGATGGAACGTCTGGGCCTATCCGAGGCAGAGCTCACAGATATCCTCGATCGCTACAAACAGTCCTTCAATCTCGGGGTAGAGGATTTGGCACGGTTGATAGGTGCCGCAGAAATGCAGGCCGCGGCTCACAAGTCGGGGCCTGCGACTGCCGCCGATATCATGTCAAGAAATCTCATTACGGTCCGGCCTGACACATCCTTTCCGGAAATTGCAGACCTGTTCCAGCGGCACCGATTCACAGCATTGCCCGTTGTGGGGGAGGCTGACAGGTTCTATGGCGTCATCTTTCAGATCCATCTGATTGACCGGGCGCGTGCAGATGGCCGCCGTCTGAACCGAAGTTTTGGTACAGCGATGACGCGCTTGCTGGATCGTCGACGCGAAGCACCCGTGCGGGCCGTAGACATCATGAGCGTCGGCGGTCCACGGGCGACGACGGCGACACCACTATCAGCGTTGCTTCCGCAAATGGCGGACGGCGCTGTAGATGCCGTCCCGGTTCTGGAACGTGGCCGTATCATTGGAATCGTGACGCGGACCGATCTGATCAGTGCCTTGGCGCGCAAAAGTCTGGCGTAAACGCATTGCGAGATGGTTCTTTGCGCAATGCAATAAAAAGCCTTTCGAAAGTTGCTGTCGGTGGGGAATAATGAACCGAGGTGCGCATTCCATCAAACGTGCGCTTGATGGACAGAAACAATCGATGGCCAAAACCTTGGTACCTTCCTGTTTCGGGATTGTCTCGTGGCCAAGTCAGAAGTGCTTCTGAGGAACGAAACAGCAGGCGATCAAACCTTCCAGCTCCTTGATCATTGAAGCCAATTTAAAGGCAATGTCGTCCTCACTATGGATTGCATCGCCCACATTGTGCGGGATCGGCCTCCGCAAGGCCATCCCCGCGGGGCCGCGGCGACAGGTGTTGACAGGCTGTACAGGACCAAATTTCAGTGACCACCAGTTCTGTCGGATGTCCGCAGCCAGCACAACGCAGTCCTTTCCGGGTTCCCGTCAGGCCAAAACCCACGGCGTCACACGCCGGACAGGTATTGGCGACGCGGTCCGCAAGCTTCTCAGCCAGTCTCCCCAAGGTCTCCATGCGCCGCGGGTTGTGGTGGGCTCGCATGTCGGTCTGGATCAAGATGGTGTCAGCAGCTGGGTATTTCGAAAGCGCGGTCAGGGCGGTGCAAAGATAATCTCTATCCTTGATTCCTTTGAAGATCTGGTCGCACTTATCTCTGTGCCGCAGAATGATAGCCTGTTGCGGGAACCCGATCCGGTCGAGGAAGTCGTCGAGTTCGGTTTGCGATCCGTAGGTAATGTGATCATAGACCGGACGCTCATCTAAAATGTGCTCGCGAACAACGCGTCCTGTGAGCGTGTCGAGAAGCACCGCAACTTCCAGGCCCGCGCCAATAAATGGCAGATGGGGATGCGGCCCGTACGCCCCCTCGTTGGCGAGGGCAAAAGCGAAATCGGTTTTCTTTGCACCAAGCCAGGCTTTGGCGATCGCCGTCTCCTCGATGGTGCCAAGGCGCGGCACGTCGCCGGTGAATGTGCCGAGGACATCGGTATTCAGACCCGCCGGCACGACGAGATCCAGTCCCAGACGCTTGGCAAGGACCGGACCGAACGCCCGCTCCTTGGTGTGCATCGTCGCCATGACGACTTTCTGACCGATGAGGTCTGACAGCTTCATGCGGCAGTTGGCATGGTGACAGGGTCAGTCACTCGATCCACCCAGCGGCTCTGCTCATAGCGTCGGCGCACTTGGCCCGACGCGTCGATTGTCAGGAGTGTCAGCCAACCTTTCTCGAACAGGGCCCGGACGTCAGGCTGGCGTGCAAGAACCTCGCTGATCATCTCTTCCGGCGCTTCAACCGCGACGACCAGTCGGCTGGGGACATGGCGGGCGGTCGTGCCGTCATGCACGGACTGCCATGGCAGCCCGGCCCTGAGCGCGCCGCCGTTCCCTTCCAGCACACCGATTCCGCCGACCACGTTGTGCAACAGCTTGTTGCCCGCGCCAAAGGTCTTGGGCGCGATGGAAGAGCCGTGATACTGCAGGGCGATCCAGCTGGCGACGACGACCGGGGCGCTGAGGATCAGGTCCAGTGTCGCGGCACCGTCGTCCTTGCGCCAGTCGTAGTCGTGCAGGAAGACATGGCCGCCAAGGTCACGCCCCAGGGTTCGGGACCGAGCGCGCGGCGGAACACCTCTGACCGCACGTCGATGCAGAATACAGCCTGAACGGCGGGTCGACCATCGCGCGCGGTGCTGTCCACATCCGCCAAAAGGTCCGCAAGACGACGCTCCGCACCTCTGTCGACGGCCTCTTGCAGGGCTGCGTCGATCAGGGTCGCCACGTCGGGTGCCACCGCGGCCGCAAAATCCGCCTGCCGGGATGTCCAGGCTGCCGCAAGCGTCGCGCCACCACGGTTCAGAAGGGCAACCTCCCAGATCAACCTGACGGTTAGCAGATCGAAGAGCGTGCCGTCGTGCCCGCCGTCACGCGCGGCGATCCAGCCGAAGTGACGGGCATACTGCGCCCAACCCGAGAGGGTCGTCAGCAGGCGATGGAAATACAGTGGTGCCGCCGCAGGCTTGAGCCCGAGGTCAGCGCAGGCCTGTGAAAACGCCGTCTGCGCATCCGTCGGCGTCGCCGCGACGTCGCCCGGAAAACCGGCTAGCCCGGCAAGGCCGGGTGTCAGGTCACGACTGGCAAAGGCCCGCCAGGATGTCCAGGCGCTGCCGTCCGGCGCTGGCCAGAAGGCCTGTCCCCGGTCGAAATGCCCAGCGGCCCACAGCCCGAACCTCTCCTCGATCAGGGCAGGCCAGTTGATGCCGGTCTGTGTCGCGGCAAGGTCAGCCACGCAAGGCAGGGGGGTGGCCGGTTCAACGCTTTCATCTGTGGCGTGGCGCAACGTCTTGGAATCGATCCCGAACGTTTCTGCCGCGGCAGTCAGATCCGCGGCCGAAACCTTGCCCGACTCGATCATCGCCGCGACGGTGTCCCGCGGCAGAAACATGCGACCTCCCCCGACGCGCATCATGCGCGCTGCGGCCACCGTCCGGTCCTCCCGGGATTGGCCAAGCCACGGATTGACCGCCACGGTTGCGGCTAGGGGAAAGGCCGGCGGCACCTGATCAATCGCGGCCTGTGCCGCGGCAAAGAGTTCAAGGGTCTGGCCCGGCCAGCTCATATGCGCATTCACAGGTTTGCATCCTGTTTGGGGGTCCAGCGACCGCTAAGGCGATCGACGACCGCATTGATGTAAAGGCCGTTCATCAAGTGCACGCGCAATCCCGCGACAGCGGGGTGTCCGGCCCAAAGCGGAAAGGTCGTCTGCGCGACAGCCGCGACGGCAAAACTTACGAGCGCCGTGACGATGATCGCCCAGATCAGGCCGTCAGGTTCGGGCGGCAGCGGTAACGTATGCAATGCCATCCATGTCGCCCCGTCCTGCAGGGCAAAGTAGGAGGCGGTTGCGGCAACCGACATGACGACCGTTCGCCATGTCAATGCCCGCGGCGCCGTGTCCGCAAGGCCCTGCGCGATCAGGTAGACAACGCCAAAGATCAGGATGGCACCAAGGGCGATGGCCTGTGGCGGCTTGGACAGGATCCCGAAGGCAAGACCGATCCCGACGTAAAGTGCCAAGGCGAGCGCGAAGGAACGGACGACTGCACCAAAACCCGGCACGGCCACCGGTCCCGGCCGCCGGATTCCCGCCACGTCCAGCACGGCCGCGCCGGACGAGAGGAATGCGTGCGCCTTGTAAAACAAATGCGCCACGATATGCAAAAGAGCGAGCGGGAACAGCGCGAGGCCGCATTGCAAGACCATGAACCCCATCTGAGCACAGGTGGACCATGCGAGGGCAGTCTTGACCGCAGGTTGCGTCAGCGACACCGCCGCCCCGACCAGGGCACTGAAACCACCGACAAGCGCCAGCACTGCAAGCACACCCGGGGCCTCGATTAGCACATCAGCGAAGCGGATAAGGAGAAATCCTCCCGCGTTCACGACACCCGCATGAAGCAAAGCGGAAACCGGCGTCGGCGCTTCCATGACTTCGGTCAGCCATCCATGTGTCGGCACGAGTGCGGACTTGAAAATCGCAGCGACCGCCAGCAGCAGGGCGGCCAGCCAAAGCGGCCCACTTCCCGCGCCCGCCCGTGCGGCGGCGTTGATCGTGGCAATATCCGCGGTTCCAAAGCCAGCTACAAGAATGGCACCGGCGCACACCAGTGCCGCACTTGCCACAAGCCCGCTCAGGGCCTTCTTGCGGGCGGCGCGGCGGGCCCGCGGCCGGTCAGGATAGAACAGAAGCAGGCGGTTCAACGCCATTGCGGTCGCCACCCAGCCGACCGCGAGCTGGAGGATGTTGCCTGCGGTCACGAGAAGCAGGACACAGGCAATGGTGGTTGCCATCCAGCCCATGAAGGCCGCTTGCCGCGCCTCACCATCAAGGGCCACGCGCGAGAACCGCAGAACGATCCACCCCACGAAGGCCACGGTCATCGCCATGGCAATGCTGACGATGTCGACGCGTGCCGACAGTCCGATGGACATGGCACCGATCAGTGGACTCGTCGCAGGGCCAGCCAGAGCCAGATTCAGTGCCGCAAGTGACACCATCCCCAGGGCGGCAAGCGACGCCAACTCGGGCACACGCAGGGACCATGCTCCGCGGGCAGGGGGGTAAAGCGCCATCAGCAGGGTGGCGATAGCGAATGGAAGCGGCGACACAAGGAGCAGGATCGTCATCGAAAACCTCACAGAAAATGGTCTCTTCCGGACGTATCGCGTCCTCTGGACATAAAAAAATACATTGTCTGGATGCAAACGTTCTGTTTTATAGAACGCCATGCGGCTCAACTATCACCATCTGCGCTACTTCGAAGAGGTGGCCCGCGAGGGGAACCTGACCCGCGCTGCGGAGCGGCTGAACCTGTCACAGTCAGCCCTGTCCACCCAGATCCGACAACTGGAAGACAGGTTGGGCCACCCCTTGTTCACCCGCACCAACCGGACGATGGTTCTGACAGAGGCGGGCCATATCGCCTTGGACCACGCCACGCGAATCTTTGGCGTCGGTGACGATCTGATCGCCACGCTGACACGCAGCGGCGGCACCATTGGCCCCTTGCGGGTGGGCGCACTGTCGACACTATCGCGCAATTTCCAGCTTCGGTTTCTGCGGCCCATCCTTGAGGAAGACACGGCCAACCTCATTCTGTCGTCGGGGAACAGCCAGACCCTGCTGCGTGCTCTGGAGGACCTTGCGCTTGACGTCGTCTTGTTGACCGATCCGCCGCCGCGAGAGTCGTTTCCCGACCTCGTCGCACACCGTCTCGCAGAGCAGCCTGTTGCGATCCACGGTACGGCGCGGCGTCTGTCTTATACAACCCTGAACGGCCTTCTGGCGGCAGAGCCGGTGATTTTGCCGACAGAAAGCTCTATCCGAACTGGGTTCGACAGTCTCGTCGCCCGCCTCGGCGTCACGCCCCGCATCGCAGCGATCGTCGACGATATGGCGATGGTACGACTTCTTGCTCGCGATGACGTGGGGCTGGCCATCACACCAGCCGTCGTCTTGGCTGATGAGTTGGCACAAGGACTGCTTGTCACGGCACCCTTTCCTCTCGACATCATAGAAAGCTTCTACGCTGTCACCGCAAACCGGACGTTTCCACATCCGCTGTTGGGCAGCTTGCTCGCGGATTGAAGCATTTGACCAGAAATTTCACCGTCCATCAGATGTGCGTTTGATGGACAAATTCGAAGGCAGGCCTAAAATGCCTTCGCAACGGGTAGTTGGACAGCTTGATTTTTGGACGGGTTTGCGGACAGATGGGTCTGTTGGAGACGCATCAGGGCTTCACCCAAGTCCGAAGGACGATCATGTCACTCATCGGATGCGCTCCTGTCTCGACAGCTGAACAAGATCTTGCCCTTCTGCTCGACGCTTTAAATACCGCCGGGACGTCCCGCATCTTCGAGGACCAAAGTATCTCAGGTGCCAAGACCGAGCGACCTGGGCTCACTGCCGCACTTTCCTTTTTGCGAGAAGGCGATACCCTCGGGCAGGAGATCCGGCATCGACTCGAACGTGCGATGCCTCAATGTGATCTGCCACCGACGATTACCTCTCCGCGGGTCTTAGCAAGGCAAGAGCAGGAGGAACTCGGCCCTTCACCTGGCGTTGGGTCAGTGAATTTAACCCGTAAGGACATCGTATGAAGTATCTGCCCCTGATTGCCGCGCTGACCTGCCTGCCAGCCGGTGCCTTCGCGGCGGCCCAGGCCGACATGACGCCGATGACCGCCACGGTTAACGGTGTTGATGGGTCTGCCAAGGGCACTGTGACCATCACCCCGACCGAATCCGGTGCCGCACTAATCAAGATCAACCTGTCCGGCCTGCCCGCTGGCGACCATGGGATCCATGTGCACGAGACCGGTGATTGTTCTGCCGCTGACTTCACCAGCGCCGGTGGTCACTTGGCCGACGGTAATGACCACGGCGTCATGGCGGCAAACGGCCCGCACCCAGGCGACATACCAAACATCACTGTGGCAGAGGACGGCACTGCTACAATGGAATTCTTCAACGCGTTGCTGACGCCGGAACTGATGGGTGACGAGGACGGGTCCGCCTTCATCGTCCACGCGGGAATCGACGATTACAGCAGCCAGCCTGCTGGCGATGCAGGCGACCGTATCGCCTGTGGTGTGTTCGCCGCCGGATCTGTCGAACCAATGCGGACCGAGACGCAGGACAGTCCGATGAATGAGGATTTAAATGTGGCAGCTGCGGACCCGGCAATCGGTGAAGAGATCTATAAGGATGTCTGCAAGAATTGCCATGGCCCGACGGCAAAAGGCATGGCTAGTTTCCCCAAGCTCTCGGATAAGTCCGCGGACGTGCTGGTTGAGCGGCTGGTGGCCTACCGGGCAGAAGAACGGATTGGATCAAATTCGCCGCTGATGTGGCCGATCGCCAAGGATCTGTCGGACGCAGAGATCGCCAGCCTCGCGGCCTATATCACGACCGCCTTCAAGTAGCCGGACCCGGCGTGCCAGACTGCCCTGTCCCGGCCGACCTCCGACACGTCCCACGGGGCGGTGGTTGGGTGACGTATGTGGCAGGACTTGTCATGGCCATTTCGCTTGCGGTGCCTTTTCAGAGGCCGATCCGAAACTGGTTGAGTGAATTCAGTAGGTTGTGATTCTGTTCGGTTGTAAAGCTGAACGGAGATCACAATGGCCTGGACCGAATTCACT
>NZ_JBMERN010000130.1:0-9677 GCF_049310965.1 Loktanella sp. DJP18
GTGCTCGGCGGTATCGCGCTTGTTGTAGTGCGTATGCTCTTATAGCGCTCCGATCTGCGCCTATATTGCAGTGCAGCAATGGACATGCGGCGACCTCCCGCCGGATAATGGGAAGACTCTCTGGAGCTGCCGGTGTCGGATGACTGGCAGCCTCGATGTCAGGATTTTCCTGGCATAGCAACGTTCCCGTGAGGGATAAAAGGAATACCCTATGACTCTCCGTCAGACGATCCAGGCAGCCCCGGGCAAGACAGCCGAGCTGATTACAAAACTTTCCGCAACATCAAACCAGGCGTTGAAAACACGTGAAGGTTTGTTCGCGCAGCTCAGCGATGAACTCACTCACTATATTACGTTCGAGGAGCAACATTTTCTGCCGCTGCTCCGCAAGCATGCCGACACCAAGGGCCTGGCTGCTGATTCCGTGAAGGCGAACAAGGAACTCGGTGCGGCATTGGTGAAACTGTCCGCTATGCCCAAGGACAACGATGCGTTTCTCGCCGAACTGGATACCCTGAACAAGAGCTTCCAGCAGTACGTTCGCAACGAGCGCAAGGAGCTTCTCCCTGCAGTCCTAAAGGCGCTCAGCGACGAAGAGGCCGGGGCCTCGGCGGCCAATATCGACGATGCCGTTTCTGAGGCCGAAAAGGCGACGCGTGACGCGAAGCGAGCAGAAGTTGCAGATGCCAAACGTCGGGCCGAGGAAACTGAGCAGGCTGCAGCGGCAGACCGCGCCGCAGTCCGGTCTGAGAAGGCGGCGGAACGCACCGCCCGCAAAGCTGTCGAACAAACTGTTGATACGGTGGCACGGGGTGCGGCTGCTGCGAAGGACGTTTCACGCGCGGTGACCGCAACAATATCGGAGCAGGCCCAAACGGCGGTATCTGACACCCAAGAGGCTATGACTGTCTACAGCGAGGCATCGCAGAAAGTCAGTGATGACCTGCAGGCGGTCAGAGCGTCGTCCGCCATCACCACCGGGGCTGCAACGGAAATCTACTCGGCGTGGATGGACTGGTTTGGCAAGACGACGCGTACAAATGCCGAGGCAGCCCAGCAGATGATGCAATGCAGGACGCTTCAGCAGGTCGCCACCTCGCAGCAAGAGTTTGTTACCAATGCGCTGCAGACTTGGATAGAGGGCAATGCGACTGTGCTCAAAATCGTTCAGCACACCTCAAAGCAGGCGTTGGGTCCACTTGATAGTCGTTTGAGCGAAGTGGCTTAACACAGACAAAGTGCACTCATGTGTCGCCGTTGTTCAGTGTAATAGCGGCGACGCACATCTCAACGTTCTATCTTTAGGCAAAGCAACGTTGCAAATTGCAGCGTCCCCATTTCAGGCCAGGCAGAACGCTGCTCAGCACGTGCCAGTCAGCACAAACCGAATACCCTGTGCGTCATAGGTCACTTCGGTCGTCCCTTCGAAATAGCCGCCCACAACCTGGTTCAGGATCCTTGATCCGAACCCGCCTGCCACGGGGGCCGAAACCGGCGGGCCACCAATCTCGGACCACAAGAACGAGAACGTGCCTTCGTTAAACGTCCACCAGATATCGACGTGGCCAGCCTCGTTGGACAGTGCCCCATACTTCAACGCGTTCGTGGCAAGTTCGTGCAATCCGAGTGCGAGCCCCAGAACCTGCTGGGCATTCAGCACAACATACGGACCCGAGATTGTGATCCGGTCGCCCGCACCCAAGTGAGGCTTCAAGGCGGAGGCTACGACCTCCGAGATCGCAGCGTCCCGGTTGTCCACCCGCGTCAGTACATCTTGTGCCTCGCTCAGCGCACGCAATCGCGCGGTAATCGCACTGCGCGCTATGGCGATATCGTTGGTCCCGCGCAGTGTCTGGGTGACCACGACCTGCGCCATCGTCAACATGTTTTTCATGCGGTGCGTGAGTTCCGCTGCCATCAGATTGCGCTCGGTTTCGAAGCGCAGGCGGTCGATGGCGGCATAGGTCCGATCAAAGATCGCGCGCATGAACCGGCATTCTGCCTCGCTCCAGTGCCGCGGCCCGATGTCGTTGACGAAGAGGACCGCACGTAGGCGGCCGAGTTCCATGAGCGGCAAACATACCAGCGAGCGGACCTGAATTCCGGCGAGCACTGACGGATCGTCGATCTGCGCATCGTCCTGTGTATCTGCAATCAAAACGGTTTCGCCGTCCTTCAGCGTGTGAAACATATTGCCAAATGTGCTATAGTGCTGGCGTCCGACAAGGCTGGTGCCGCCTTCCACGTTCCAGTCAGCCTTGATATTGATCACATCGGTTGCCTCGATGTGGCCGTGACCAACACGGGAAACATGGAGCGTTTTTGCGATCGTCTGAAGTGCAAGTGATACAATGTCGTCTGGCTGCATCATGTCACGCACATCGTCGAGAAACGACAGCTGCATATCCTGCATATGAGCCGCAGCACGTTGGTCCGTGATGTCGACGATTATGCCGGACAACTTTGTGATGCGTTTCGCGGCATCACTATCTATGGTTGCCTGCGCATGAACCCAGTTGGGTTGCGGCGCATGCGAAAGCGTTCGATAGACGATATCAAAATCGTCCCCGTCCCTGACGGATGCCTCCAAGGCGGACTGCACAAGCGGCAAATCATCGGGATGAATACACCCGAAGAATCGGGAGGTGGGCAGTGCGGTATCGGCGTCTTGACCCGGGATACCGTGCAATTCAGCTGCGACGCTGTCGGCCACAACGCTGTCGTCAAGGGCATCAAATTCGATGATTCCGACGGTCCCTGCCCGCTTCATGGCCAGGGTCGACCGCTGCTCAAGCAAGGCGATGCGGCGGCGGGCTTTTTCCTGAAAAGTGCGGTCGCGGAAAATCTTGACGAAGCCATTGATGTTGGTGCCATCCGTGGCAGGTTCTGTCGCGTCGCCGTCCGTCAGAAGTGGCATCATGAGACCGCTGGCCCAGAAGCGCGAGCCATCCTTTCGCATGTGCCAGCGTTCATCATCCGCACGGCCTTCCCGCAGAGCGGTGCGCATTTCGACTTCTGGACGATCCCGTGCCACATCTTCCGGCGTGAAGAAGAGGTCTCCGGATTGGCCGATTGCCTCTTCCTCGGTCCAGCCCAGGATGCTCTCAGCGCCTTCATTCCAGCTCGTAACTTTACAGTCCATGTCAAGCGTGATGACAGCATGATCCACAATGCTGCGCAGGATCATGCGATTGAGTAAAATGGCGTCCCTTTGGGCGCGATCGTCATCCAGCATGGGTCGGAGTTGATTTAAAAAGCTGAACCTGGCCAGAAGGCTGCAACTCAACCTGTAACCCGCGGACCGCCCGACAGTTTATCGCCTCTTTACGGTAATCATCATCGTCCCGGTGCGTTGAAACACAACAGCGGCGTCGTGCAGATAACCGCATTTGAAAGACAGTTTTCGACATGCCGTTCGATATCATGCCCTTTGTGGGCTTTACAATCCTTGTCGTTGAGGACGAACCCCTGTTCGCTCTGGATATTGCCACGACACTTGAGGATGCAGGCGCTGAAGTCATTGGTCCGTGTTATTGCGTTGCCTAAGCGCTCTGCGCCATTGACCAATATGATCGGCCATTACCCTTGAGCGGGGCCGTGTTGGACGTGAACCTCGGCCATGAAACTTCGATCGCGGTTGCACTTGCCCTGCAGGCGAAGGGGGTGCGTTTTATATTTCACACCGGAGCAGATGTAGAGTCTATCGCTTTGCTCGAAGTCTTCAACGTCCCTGTTATCCCGAAACTACAGGCGAGAACGACACTGTTGTCTAACCTTGCTGCCGAATTCGGACGGCAGTTGACCTCATGAACCTGCAGCACATTTTAGCCAGTTTCCTCGAATGATCGATAATGCGTTTGACCCGCTGATCTGCGCTGAACGCACCACGCCACCCTATGATCACAGTCTTAGTCTAAGGACACATCTGCAAACCAGTGCTGGCGCAAACGAATTTCGAAAGTACGCGATACGTCAGGCTGATACCGCACCACACGAAACATCAGTAGCCAGCCAGTAAGCGCAGGCCGACGTCTCCAGAAATCCGACGTTATCTCACGGCGGCCAATCCGGCACCCTTGCGCTGTTTCTGCGTCGTGCAACGCTGCAAGAGCAAGCGCAGCCTGTCTCGGGACGCGTCCGGGCCGGATGGATCGGTGAACCGCCCCGCCGGACCAGCGCGGCCGGAACCGGTGGTGATCCAGAATGCGATGAACTACCTCTCTTGAAATTGAAGCCGACTTCTTCTTGAGCGTCTCGCGGACCTTTTGCATCAGCGAGAACTTTTTAGTTTGGTTGTCAGTGGGGGGGAAGCTGTGTAACGTTGCGATATGGAGCCTTCAGTGCATTGCGGCCAGGCGGTGTCTGAAGTTGCGGAGTAGCCTTTCTTTGATATCCGATTCAAGCGCGAAGGTTGTGTGAGTATGGCGGATGAATCGCAAGGAGGAGGCAATCGCTCCGGGCGCAAATCAACGGCGAAGCCGACCCGGAACACGAATACGAGCGGTCGTGACGCTGCTCTCCGGCCGGGTAGGAGTGAGCGGCTCCTGACCGCCACTGACGGAGCCACGCCCGATGTCGCTGCTGTTCCGGTTGTCGGCATCGGCGCGTCGGCGGGCGGCATCGAGGCGTTGAGCATCTTCTTCGAAGTGATGCCAACTGACAGCGGCTGTGCATTCGTGGTTGTGCTGCATCTCGATCCGAAGCGCGAAAGCGAACTGGCCCACATCCTGAGTGTCCACACGACGATGCCGGTCATTCAGGTCGAGGACGGCATGCGGCTCGCTGCGAACCATGTCTATGTGATCGCGCCCGACACCGATCTGAAGGTCAGTGATGGCGGGCTGCACGTGTCCAAGCCGACGGACCCTCGCGGCCAGCGTCACCCCGTCGATGTGCTGTTCTCGTCGCTCGCTGCGGACCAGCACGAGCGGGCGATCGCCATCGTGCTCTCCGGGACCGGGCGCAACGGGACCGAGGGGCTTAGAGATATCAGGGCGGAAGGCGGCATGAGCCTGGTGCAGTCGCCCGAGACCGCAAAATTCGACGGCATGCCTAGGAGCGCGATTTCGGCGGACATGGCAGATCACGTGCTTGCCATCGAAAAGATGCCCGAAACTCTGATGGCCTTCAGGCGCCATGGCTACGTCGCAGCCCCCGCCGAAATCGAGGTTACCTCCCCGGACGGTCAGGCGACGCTCGGCCAGCTTCTGGAACTCTTGCGTGCTCGGGGCGGGCACGATTTCCGCGGCTACAAACAATCGACACTGAGGCGGCGCGTTCACCGTCGTCTCGGTCTGAGAAACATCGAAACACTGGACGAATATATGGACGAGCTGCGCACCAGTTCCGATGAAGTCGCCACGCTCGTCGGTGATCTGATGATCAGCGTCACAGGGTTTTTCCGCGACGCCGACGCGTGGAAGGCCCTGGCCGAACTGGTGATTGCGCCAATGGTTACGGAGCGTGAGACGGGCGCTTCGATCCGGGTCTGGACGACGGCCTGCTCGACGGGCGAGGAAGCCTATTCCCTTGCCATGCTGGTGACCGAGCATGCCGAGGCGGCGGGAAAACAATTTGATCTGAAAGTGTTCGCGACCGATGCCCAGGAGATAAATTTGCGCAAGGCGCGCGATGGCATTTACCCGGCCGCCGCCATGACCGGCTTTCCGGCGCCGCGTCTGACGCGCTTCTTCGAAAAGCGCGACGGCTCTTATCAAGTCAGCAGGGAGTTGCGCGACATGGTGGTGTTCGCGCCGCACAACCTGTTGCGCGATCCGCCGTTTTCGCGGCTGGACCTGTTGTCCTGCCGCAATTTCCTGATCTATCTGGAACCGGACGCGCAGCAGAGGATCATCGCGCTTTGTCATTTCGCGCTGCGACAGGGCGGACATCTTTTTCTCGGCAACGCAGAGACGATCGGAAAGCACGAGGACCTGTTCGAAACGGTGTCGAAGAAATGGCGCCTCTATCGCCGGTTGGGATCGACCCGGCATGACCTGATCGAGGCTTCACCGTCGCGCGACAGATCGGAACCGCGCACGAACGAAAGCTCATCGTCCCCACGCCTTGAGCCATCCACTTCGGCTGCCGAAATGGCCCGCCGCGCTTTGCTGGAGCACTATGCCCCGGCATCGGTGCTGATCGACCAGAGCGGGCGTGTCCTCTATTTCCACGGCGCTACACGGGATTATCTTGAGAATCCGTCCGGCGAGCCGACAAGGGACTTGTTGGCCATGGTCCGTGACGGGTTGGCGGCCAGATTGCGGGCTGCGATACGCGAAGCGTCGAAAGAGAACAGAAGCGTGACGGTCAACTCCCGCATCCGCGAGAGCGAGACCGCCCGATCCGTCGCGATGACGGTCATGCCGCTGCCCGCGTCACCGCAGGGAGGCGTCCTGTTGGTGAGTTTCGTGCCGGCGGTGCCGCAGTCCGATCCCACCCCGTCGCCCCCGCGTGAGGATCCGGGCGACGCATCGTCTGGCGAACTTGCCCTTCAGGAGGAACTGAGGGAGACCCGCACCGAACTGCAAAACACCATAGAATATCAGGAGACCACCAACGAGGAACTGAAGGCGGCGAACGAAGAAGCCATCTCGATGAACGAGGAGCTTCAATCCACCAACGAGGAACTTGAGGCCTCGAAAGAGGAATTGCAGTCGTTCAACGAAGAACTGAACACCGTCAATGGCCAACTCCAGCACAAGATCGGCGAGCTGGAACACACGACCGACGACCTCAACAATCTGCTGGCCGGGTCAGAGACGGCGACGCTGTTCCTTGACGAAAAATCTCGCATCAAGTGGTTTGCCCCCGCCACCAGGGAGCTATTCGATTTTGTCGAGTCGGACATCGGTCGGCCAATTTTCCATTTTGCGCAGAAGTTTGCCGACAAGAACCTGTTGCAGGATGTGGAAACGGTGCTCAGAAAACTGTCCCCGATCGAGGCGGAGGTGCAAAGCGATGCGGGCCGCTGGTATGTGCGCCGCGTGCTTCCTTATCGGACGCAGGACAACCGGATCGCAGGCGTCGTCGTCACATTCAGCGACATCACCGAGCGCAAGCGCGACGCCGATGCGATCGACCGTGCCCGCGCCTATTCCGAAACCATAGTGCGGACAGTCCAGCATCCCCTGCTGGTTCTGGACCACAACTTGCGCGTCCAGACCGCCAATAAGGCCTTCCGCGAACTGTTCGCTATTTTTGACGAAGAACCCAAAGGGCAGATTATCTTTGAGCTTGGAAGCGGCGAGTGGAACGACCCGCCGCTCCGGGCCCTTCTGGACAAGGTACATTCGGAGGATGAAGACATCCACGATTTCGAGGTCGAGCAGGAATTCCATCTGACCGGGCGACGATCAATGCTGCTCACTGCGTGCAAGTTGCGGCAAGAAGGTGACCTTGACGACCTGATCCTGATTGCCATCGAAGACGTCACCGAGCGCAAGCGTTTCGATGAGCATCGGGAAGTCCTGGTCGGCGAGCTCAATCACCGCATCAAGAACGTCATGGCGACGGTGCAGGCCATCGCGTCGCAGACGCTCAAAAGCGCCACGTCGATGGAAGAAGCACGCGCAACGTTCGGGTCGCGTCTGATCGCGCTTGGTAAATCGCACGACGTGCTGACCCGTGAAAACTGGGGCGGTGCGGATCTGCGGAATATCGTCTCGGAGACGGTCGAACCTCTTTGGGGAGGATCGAACCGCTTTCAGATTGAAGGTCCACACCTGTGGCTGGCGCCAAATGCCGCGCTCTCGATTGCAATGGCGATGCACGAACTGGCAACGAACGCCGCGAAATACGGCGCGCTTGCAACCGAGGACGGCCAGGTCGACATCCGCTGGCAGCTTATCGGTGACGGCGCCGATCGACGGCTCTCCTTGCGGTGGTTGGAAAGTGGCGGTCCGCCTGTCGTCCCGCCGACACGTAAGGGTTTCGGCTCGGTACTCGTCCAGAAGGTCCTGGCGACGGAACTGGGCGGTAAGGTGGACGTTGTCTATGACACCTCCGGCGTTGTCTGCACGATCGATGCTCCAATGCCCGACGGTCAGGAAAAGGGTAAACGAATTGACCGGACAGACGGCGAAACGGGTTCTGATCGTCGAGGATGAAGTCCTGATTGCGATGAATCTGGAGGACATGCTGAACGACCTCGGGCACGAGGTCGTCGGCCAAGCCACGCGTATCGACAAGGCGATGGAGCTTGCCCGCGAAAGCGACATCGATTTCGCAGTTCTCGATATCAACCTGGTCGGGAAGCAATCTTTTCCCGTCGCCGATATTCTTCGTGAGCGCGGCATACCTTTTGCCTTCGCATCGGGAAACGGGCCCGAGGGCCTGGTGGACGGGTATCGTCATTTCCCGGCGTTGCAGAAGCCATACGCGCAAGAAGACCTGGAACGTACCATTGCACGGGTATTTCGCGAATCGCCTTGATAAGGCAATCCTGCCAAACGTGAGCGGGATCGAGCGATTTATCCGCGAGACCTGGTCTGGTCACGGCCGTCACGGGCCGAGGCAAGCTGGCGAGAGATCTCCGGCGTGAGCCAGTCCTGCTCCACGAGGTCGCGGAGTTTGTAGGCCCGATCCATCGCCTGTTTGCTGGCCGCGTGCCATGCATTGGAAGCATCCGGCTCGCCGTCATCGCCGTGTTCAGCCATCTGGAGGCAGAATTCGGCGCGCTCGTTGAGAAACCGGACCGCAGCGCGCATGACTTTCTCCATTTCCTCGAACTGCGCCGCAGCCATGTTCTCTGCGGTATAGCTGTGGCCGATGTGGCAGGTGAATTTGACGATCGAACCGACCTTGAACTTCTTTAGTGCGCCGCCGCAGTCCGGGCAGGTGACCGTCAGCGGCCGCTCGAAAGTCTGGCTGTCGATGATTTCGGGCGCTTGTCTTTCCCGTTGAGACGAGGTTTTCGGCATGGGCAATTCCTTTCCGCACTTTTGGTCGACCAGCTCAATGAGAAGTTCCGGTATTTCCGCGAGTGGCAGGCAGTAATCGAGCGCGACGTGCTCGGCAGCACTCGTCGGCATTTCTGGATAGGCGGCATCGTTTGGGTCCTGGCTAATGGCAACACCGCCGCGTCGCTTGATCTCGAACAAGCCCAGCGTACCATCGCTCAGGTTGCCTGTCAGGATCACGCCCACGGCACCCGAACCATAGGTTTCAGCCACGCTCCGGAACAACGGGTCGATGGCCGGTCGCGCGCAGTTTTCCTTCGGGCCACGCAAAAGGCGCAACCGTCCGTCTGCGACGATCAGGTGGCGATCCGGCGGCGCTACATAGATATGACCGGGAAGGATGGTTTCGCCGTCCTCGGCATGTTTGGCCGGGACCGGCCCAGCCGTGTTCAAAAGTGCCGGCAACTCGCTTCGATACGCGCCGATATGTAGGACGACGAGAACAGGAGCGGAAAATGTATCCGGCAGCGCGGCAACCAAGGATCGCAATGCAACCACTCCGCCCGCCGAAGCGCCTATGACGATGATAGAGGAACGAGCCATGATAACCTTTGGGATAGGGGCTGATCTCGGGGATCGGATACCAACGCCGTATGGCGAGGAAGGTTCAACAGCGCGGTTGCGTTCCGGGCTGCGGTAGGCAGATCGCACAACCACCATGCGTGTCCGGATCGAACACGTCTTCGGCGCACAGATCAACGACATGGGCGGCGGCCT
>NZ_JBMERN010000131.1:0-9648 GCF_049310965.1 Loktanella sp. DJP18
GATCGGCTCTCAATCGATATTGCAGGCGTTTGGCACCCTGTCGTGCCTCGCACAGAATTACGTCTAGGTCGCACTCGTCTATAGGGTTCATTGCATCAGCCTTTGGCAGGTTACTTCCCCACCCAACCTGATGTGAACGACCTGCCGTTACCTGTCGTGAACCTCCTGCAAACCTTTCCCGAACCTGTCGCCCGTCTCAGAAGACGCTGACATCATCACAGCCGCATTCGAGCCGATAACCGACGTTCCGCACCGATTTGATGGTAAGCCGACCCGCGAATGCTCGCCGCAAGCTACTGATGACGCTTGTGACCTGTTCGTCATTTCGGTCACCGTGACCCACCGCATCGTGGATCGCCGTTGCGAGTCGGTCCCGGTGCACAAATCCGGCTTCAGCTGTTGCCTCGGCAGCCAATGCGACTATCACTGCAAATTCCCGTCGGGGAAGGGACAGGTCCACATCATCCAGTGACGCGACATGACCGTCACAATCCACGATCAGACGTGCATTCTTCGACTCCCCGCCCCACACAGGAAGCGCATACAGACGTCCTTCATTGATCAGGGTTGGGAGACCAATCACCCTGACGCCGACGGCCGACATCTGCCGCATGACGGCCGTCGGCAGCCGGGGGTTCATTGGGGCCACGAAGGTATGGCGTGGTGCCGGATCGTGACCTCTGGCAATCGATCCATGCTTCATCGCATTCACTGGCCCGAGCCCGCGCATCAGATGAACGGCTTCTCTGCGCGCGCCTTCCCCGCGGGACCCGAGGTAAGTCAGGCGATCGGTGATCGGTTCGATTGGCGGACCCGCGAGTTGCAGATCGCCTCTGATCAACCGGGCAAAAGCGCCAACGTCGATACAAAAACTTCGCAAGTCCTGCAGATCAACCTGCTCAGATGCGTCACTCCCGTCGGGGGACACCAGGAATGTGCGCCCTTCGATCTCCACGACCACCGCGCCGTCGATCTCATCCGGGATCGCCTGTTCCCGGATGAGACCGTTCGCAATCAGATAGCGAAATTCAGCTTCTGAACCATCTAGATCCGCAAGCCCAAGGGAGCGCGGGGGGTGCTGATCAATGAATCGTATTAGGGTTCGCAGAACGAGATGGATCATGCAGCAAACCATTCTGTTGCAAGTGGTCGTAGATCGTATCCTCAAAGGTTTGATCGTGAATGCTCAGGATGTCGGGCGGCTGCATACGAACCGGCACCCTGACCTTTCTCGAGCCTGGACAATCAATATGAAACATCAACCGGACCGACTTCAGAGAGAGGCCTGTCAGGCTTGAATTGCCGAGCGTCGAGCCCAGACGCTTGACCGCATTATGGTCATCGCCCATTTTGATGTTCCATGGCGACATGCGTCGTCCGCCACCCGCTTGGACGCGACCATCGTCAGCCTGCACATCAACGATTGAGACAGACGATACGGTGTCGTCCCAGCCCGTCATGAATGTAAAGTCGGCACCCTGCGATTGAATGGGCTGCAACGTGTAGAGTGTTTTGGCTGCAGCGCCGCTGAAGGCATCCGGCTTTCCAAGCAAATGCAGCGCGAAAAGAGCGACCAGCATCTGCGCGTCTGTCATCGACTCTGCCGCAACCTTGATCCTGCCGGTCTTTTCGGAATAACGAATGACGTCTTCGCTGATTTCGCGATACGATAGCGTCTCCTCGACACCATTTTCCTCAACATTGGCCGTCTTTCTATGGCGACCATGCGATACGATGACGCCAATCCATTCATTGTCCGGATACCACCGGACGTCGCAGAAGTTGCCACGGTATTTGTCCAGGAAGAATGCTTGAGCCGCAGATCGGAAGTCTTCCATGTGAAGAAAATCGTCATGGCGACTGCGGATGCCCATGCATGCAGCGCGACGCTCGAGCATGCGGGATGGCGTCCAGAGGAGGCTCAGATCCGCAGCCCTGTCAAACAAGGAACGGTGATCGAGGTATGCTGCGAGCGCGATTGACCGAGTATCGAGGCATTCGACGCTACCTTCCGAACTTGCATTTGTTTGCAGATCGACTTGCTGAAGTTGCGCCTGTTCGATGAGAATGCGCGCGCCGATCTGACCGGAGAGACGCTGGATACGATGCAGCGCATTTCGCAACTCCATCGGGAAATGATTTTCAAGCCCAAACAACTCAAAAAGGTCGTCACGCTTTTCACTGTCATTTTCTGGTAGGTCCGACCAGTTCAAGCCGATTGCACTGAAATAAGGTTCGAGTAGTCGTCTTAACAAATTAATCTTAGCGGTCTTGAAAAATGTACGATTGGCAAATTTCTGGACCCGACCGGCCATAGGCACGCTCCTTGCTTTTGAATTGAAATGACTGTTTGGTTCAAGCCAGATCGGGGATCGCAATCACGTCTTCAAGGGGCGCGGTAAATATACCGTGTTGATCGACCCCAAGCCGTTGAAAACGAAATAAACAATTTTTGCGAGTCAAGAGACTTCCATCTCCGTACTGGATCATTTGGCGGAAATCTGCCGGCAGACCAAGGCTCAGCCCTACCCAGCGAAGTCAACCCTTCGATACTGCTGGGACGTTTTCCGGAGTCGGCGAGTAGATACCTGTATGTCAGCATCAGGTCCCAATGCCATTTCACCCCACCTCATGTCGCCGATGGAACGCCGCGCCGCGTTGTGCCGGATCCTCGCCCTCGGGCTGATCCGGGTGCGGGCACGCCAGTCAAGCGAACTATCCGCAGAGACTGGAGAGAGTTCGCTTCACTCCACTGGCCACCTGAGTGGTCATGCAACTCCAACGCACCGGAGAATCGCATGACCCATGACCCCATTCCCGCGCGCCTGGCCGCGCTGAAGACAACGCCGACGCCCGACCTGAAGGCGCAATGGCGCGATCTGTTCAACAGCGAGCCGCCACCCTTCAACCGCCGCTACTTGGAATCCCGCCTGGCCTACCGCATCCAGGAACTCGTCTACGGCGGGCTGAAGCCCGAAACGGTCCGCCGGCTCGAGCAGCTGGGAGAGGAGCTGGACGGCGGTGACAAAAGGAAGCGCGGCCTCCGCGCCGACCGCGGCCGCCCCATCACCGGCACGCGGCTGCTGCGCGAGTGGCAGGGCACCGAACAGATCGTCACCGTGACCGCGGACGGTTTCGAATGGCAGGGGCGGCCCTACAAGTCGCTGTCCGCCATCGCCCGCGCGATCACCGGCACACGCTGGAACGGCTGGGTGTTCTTCGGCCTCAAGAACCACAGGGGGCGGAAATGACCAGAGTGCCGGAACCATCGAAGGTCGTCCGCAAGCTGCGGTGTGCGGTCTACACGCGCAAGTCGTCCGAAGAAGGGCTGGAGCAGGAGTTCAACAGCCTACATGCCCAGCGGGAGGCCTGTGAGGCCTACATCGCCAGCCAGCGGTCCGAGGGTTGGGTGCTGGTCCGCGACCAATATGACGATGGCGACATCTCCGGCGGGACGCTGGAACGCCCTGGCCTGAAACGACTGCTGGAAGACATCGAGCACGGGCTGGTCGACGTGGTCGTCGTCTACAAGATCGACCGTCTGTCGCGCTCGCTGATGGACTTTTCCAAGCTGGTGGAGGTGTTCGACCGCAACGGCGTGACATTCGTCTCGGTCACCCAATCGTTCAACACCACCACCTCGATGGGGCGGCTGACGCTGAACATCTTGCTCAGCTTCGCCCAGTTCGAGCGCGAGGTGACAGGCGAGCGCATCCGGGACAAGATTGCTGCATCGCGCCGCAAGGGCATGTGGATGGGTGGCTGTCCCCCGCTGGGGTACATGGTGAAAGACCGCAAGCTGATAATACGAGAAGCTGACGCCGAACACGTGCGCTGGGTCTTCGCCCGGTTCATCGAGATTGGCTCGGGGACGGTGCTGGCGCGTGAACTGGCCGAACGGGGTGTCACGACCGCGCGCGGCCATCGCATCGACAAGAAGTTCATCTACCGGATGCTGAACAACCGGGTCTACATCGGCCAGGCGGTCCACAGGGGCACCAGCTACCCGGGCGAGCATGCAGCGATCATCGCCCAAGACGAATGGGACAAGGTTCACGCCATACTGACGGAAAGCCCCCGCAAGCGCGCCGCGCGCACCCGCGCCGACACGCCCGCGCTGTTGAAGGGGCTGCTCTACGGCCCAGACGGTGCGGCGTTCTCGCCGACCCACACCCGCAAGGGCGGGCGGCTGTACCGCTACTACGTCAGCCAGACGGTTTTGAAGCATGGTGCCGGATCTTGCCCGGTCGGCCGGGTGCCCGCCGGTGAGATCGAGACCGCCGTGATTGACCAGCTCCGCGCCGTGTTCCGCCAGCCTGAGATTGTGGCGGGCACATGGAAGGCCGCGCGCGCCCACGACGACGACATCAATGAAGTCGACGCTCGTGCGGCGCTGCAGCAGCTTGACCCGCTATGGGACGAACTGTTCCCCGCCGAGCAGGCGCGTATTGTGGCGCTGCTGGTCGAGCGCGTAGATATCGGCACAGACGGGCTCAACTTCCGGATCCGGATGGACGGTCTCGGAGACCTCGCGCGAGAGATGTTGGCTGGCGACATGGGGGCGGCCGCATGACCCGCACTACGGCGGTCCCCGAGACGGTCACAATCCACGTGCCATTCCACGTCGTGAAGCGTGGCGGGCGGAAGGAAATGCAGATGCCCGAAGGCGCTGCACAGCCGCGCAAGACCGATAGCACGCTGCTCAAGGCGCTGGCCCGCGCATTCCGCTGGAAGCGGATGCTGGAATCCGGCGAGTTCACGACAATCGCCGAACTGGCCGCGCGCGAGGGCATCGCGCCGTCTTACATGACCCGAGTCCTGCGGCTGACCCTGCTCGCGCCCGACATCGTTGAGGTCATTTTGGACGGAAAGCCAGCATCAGATGTTTCGTTGGCGCGGGGACTGGAACCCTTCCCGTTAGAGTGGGATTACCAGCGGCGTAGCTTTGATTGAGCGACGTGAACGGCCCACAGGAGACATTCTCCGGGCCGCCTCATGCCGCGGTGCGGCTTTCCCGGACCGGTCATCTGGGCGTCGCGCAGCAATTCCAAATCAGTGTTGACGGCAGCGCAGACAAAGCTGCCATAACTCCTCTGCCCCGGTAGCCCGGGCTATTCACACCCGTCGCAAAAGATAGAAGGCTGAGGCGAAAACGGTCCAGATTTAATTCAATTTGTCGCAAACGATTGCCAGGTTTCCAGAGCGATGGTGTAGCATTTTACATAGTTGGCGGTTTCGGCGGCCATTTCAACATCGGGAGATCCGCGATGGTAGAACACGCACGCCACGACGCTTGGCAGGCCGGCGACAGCTACGACGCCTACATGGGACGCTGGAGTAACTACATCGCACCTCTCTTTCTCGATCTGCTCGCCGTGCCGCGCGCTCTCGACTGGCTTGAACTCGGCTGCGGAACCGGTGTCCTGACCAAGGCCATCACTGACCTATGCGATCCCAGCAGCGTGATTGCACTCGATCCATCGGACGGATTCATCGCCACTGCCAGACAAAAGGTGACCGGGGCTCATGTGACCTTCCGTGCAGCCAATGCCGAAAGCCTCGCAGGAATGCCGTCAGCCAGTTTCGACGTCGCGGTCTCAGGTTTGGTGCTGAACTTCGTGCCCGACCGGATCGCCGCGCTGCGGGAGATGAAGCGCATCACTCGTCCGGGCGGGACCGTTGCCTTTTATGTCTGGGATTATCCGGGAGGCGGCGTTGAATTCATGCGGGCCTTCTGGACAGCAGCCGTCGCCCTCGATCCGAAAGCTGGCGATCACACCGAAGATAAGCGCTTCCCATTCTGCACCGAAGAGGGCCTGCTTGGTCTCGCTCGCGATGCCGGGCTCGATAAACCAACAGTTACCAGACTCGAGGCTATCTCCATCTTCTCGGATTTTGAAGATTACTGGCAGCCGTTTACGCTGGGCGCAGGACCAGCGCCTGGTTACTGTGTCAGCCTGTCGGCCGAAGCCCGAGAACGGCTCAGGGGCAAGCTCTCCGAAACTCTGCCCCGACAGCATGACGGTTCTATTTCGCTCAGGATTCGGGCTTGGGCTGTGATTTCTCAGGTTAGTTGATGTCCGGAAAGGCCTGCAAGCCGGCTTCCGGGCCGCGACGAATCCGATAGTTTTCTGCCAACCTCCAGCGTCAGGTGCGGCCCAGAGCAGACCTTCCAGCCATCCACGGCGGACTGGCAGGACGCCCGTCGTGCAACATCTCGTGGCACATCCGCCGATGAAGATGTTGGTCGATGGTGCTGCTATTGCAAGGAGAGCAGGCTACTATTTTATGGGCAAACTCAGCTAATAGGGCTTCTGCGAAATCAATGGCGGGACGGAAAGGTTGATTTCTGCTGCGTATTCTGTGCAGAAGGCAACAGTATCGCACGGACCCGGTGAAACTCCGGGTGGCTCTTCCGGCCGCCGATCCGCCGGACAACCCTGTTGACCTCAGTCACATCGCAGCAACGCACCGCTCCGCCACAGGACCTTGCGCGCTTTGGGTATTATAAACACATGATTTCTCTTTCCGACTATCGCCAACAATGGTTTGGCAACATCCGTGGCGACCTGCTTGCGGGCGTCGTCGTGGCGTTGGCCCTTATCCCTGAGGCTATCGCCTTTTCCATTATCGCGGGCGTGGACCCCAAAGTGGGACTTTATGCCTCGTTTTCCATCGCGGTGCTGATCGCCTTTGTCGGCGGACGACCCGGGATGATCTCCGCCGCGACTGCCGCCACCGCAGTGCTCATGATCACGCTGGTGCGCGATCATGGCCTTGAATACCTGCTGGCGGCCACAGTGCTGGCCGGGCTGATCCAGATCGGCGCGGGATTTCTGAAGCTGGGGCGCTTCATGCGTTACGTGTCGAAATCGGTGATGACCGGGTTCCTGAACGCGCTTGCGATCCTGATCTTCATGGCGCAACTGCCGGAGCTGGACCTGAGCAGCCCGGGCGTGACCTACCTGACCTACGCGCTGGTGGCGCTGGGGCTGGCGATCATTTACCTGCTGCCGCGCGTGACCACTGCCGTGCCTTCGCCGCTGGTCACAATCATTGTGCTGACCCTGCTGGTCACGCTTATGGGCTGGGATGGGGTGCGCACCGTTGGTGACATGGGGGCGATGCCCGATACGCTGCCGGTGTTTCTGATCCCGCAGATCCCGCTGAACCTCGAGACCTTCCTGATCATCCTGCCCTATGCGCTGGCCGTCGCCGTTGTCGGCCTGCTGGAAAGCCTGATGACGCAGAACATCATCGATGACCTGACCGACACCAAATCGAGCCGCGATCAGGAATGCATCGGGCAGGGCATCGCCAATACCGCCACCGGTTTCATCGGCGGCATGGCGGGCTGCGCGATGATCGGCCAGTCGATCATCAACGTCAAATCCGGCGGGCGCGGGCGGTTGTCGTGCTTTACCGCCGGGGTCGTGTTGCTGATCCTCGTGGTCGGTCTCGGTGACCTCGTCGGCCAGATTCCGATGCCCGCGCTGGTCGCGATCATGATCATGGTGTCGATCGGCACGTTCTCCTGGTCGTCGATCAAGGCGCTGAGGGTGCATCCCCGGTCGTCCAGCGTCGTGATGCTCTCGACCGTCGTCACGGTCGTCTATACCCACAACCTCGCCATCGGGGTTCTGGTCGGCGTGCTTTTGTCAGGCATCTTCTTTGCCGCCAAGATCGCGCAGCTGTTCCGCATCACCACCAGCCTGTCCGACGATGGCCGCACCCGGACCTACGTGATGGAAGGCCAGCTATTCTACGGATCGGCCGAGGATTTCATCGACGCGTTCGATTTCCGCGAGGCCCCGGACAAGGTCGTGATCGACGTCAGCCGCGCGCAGATCTGGGACATCAGTTCCGTGCAGGCGTTGGATTTGGCGATCCTGAAGTTCCGCCGCGAGGGGGCGGAGGTCGAGCTGATCGGCATGAACGAGGCATCGCGCACCCTCGTCGACAAGCTTGCCATTCATGACAAGCCCGGCGCGATGGACAAGTTGATGAGTCACTGAGGGAGGAGACCGAGATGGACAACAAGATACTCGCACTGCTGGATGGGTCGGACTATTCGCACAGCGTCTGCCACCACACCGCCTGGATCGCGCAGAAGCTGGGGTCCAGCGTCGATGCGATGCATGTCCTCGGTCGCCGCGAGGGTGGCCAAAAGACAGACCTATCGGGCAACCTTGCCCTCGGCGCGCGCACCGCACTGCTGACCGAACTGGCGACGCTGGACGAACAGCGCGCAAGGCTGGCACAGGCGAAGGGCCACGCGATCTTGGAGGATGCCAAGGTGATCCTGGAACAGGACGGTGTCGCCGGGGTGAAGCTACACCTGCGCAAGGGCGACCTGCTGGAGGCGGTGCAAGCTGTGGAAACCGGCGTCCGCGCCATCACCATCGGTAAGCGCGGCGAGGCACATGGATATGCGGACGGTCACCTCGGGTCGAACCTGGAACGGATCATCCGGGCGTCGAAGGTGCCGGTCTTTGTCGCCTCCCGCGCCTTCAAGCCGATTTTCAAGGTGCTCGTGGCCTATGACGGCAGCGCAAGCGCCAAGGTGGCGATTGACCGGATGGCGGGCAGCGCGGTGTTTGCGGATCTGCCGCTGACCGTGCTCTGCGTCGGGCAGGACGCGGCAAAGGTGCAGGCGACAGCGGAACAGGCCGTGGCAAAACTGCAGCGCGCCGATGTCACCGCCACCGCCCTGACGGCCAAGGGCGAACCCGAGGACGTGCTAAAGGACTTGGTCACGACTGAGGGTTTCGATTTGCTGGTGATGGGCGCCTATGGCCACAGCCGGATACGCAGCCTGGTGATCGGATCGACCACCACAGCGATGATTCAAACCGCAGGCATCCCGGTGCTGCTCTATCGTTAAAGACCTGCGGCATGCGATGCTGCCTGATGCTCTGCGTGAGGAAGGATCTGTTGAAGCGTCATTCTCATGGGTCATTGAGGGCATTCGCCCGTAAAAATCTTGACCTGCCTCGATGACCTATCAAGTCTTTTAAAGTTCGACGGTGAATGTCCGCTTCCCGCCCTTGATGACGCTCGCTGCAATGCAGCATGCAGAACGATCTCACCCGGCTTTTTGTGATTGGTGACGCTTCCGATTTCAGGTCTATCTGACCGAACGACACTGGAGTCGAAGTGCAGTATTTTCACCAGGAAACCTCCATAACAATCAAAGACCTACAGGCTCTGCACTAAAACGGCGCAGTCATTAGCTTCAGAGAATATCGGCCCTGAGAGAAGGACTTCTGGGGTGCTGTCAGACTAATTCGAACCAGTCTCAGTTTGCCGCGAAACGTCGTAACCTATGCCGAACAAAGTTGACGCCACTCGGAAAGAGCAGCGGCTCGGTTCAGCTTAAAGTTATGTCGTGAATAGAGATGGCGCTCCTGGTTAAAATGGTTGTGGACCGAGGCATGGACTGCGACGAATTTCTGCAAGGTATTCATGCGCCGAAAGCGGAGCATCGCCCGTTCTCGCCTTCGAAAGGACTGGTGTGAATTCTCGCCCCTGTTGTTGAGCCAACGGCCAGTTTCTTGTCGGCCCACATTGCCGATCTCTTTCATGGCAGCGCCATACGAACGCAGTTGGTCGGTGACGAGCACTTCAGCCTTGCCATGGCGTTTCATA
>NZ_JBMERN010000132.1:0-9617 GCF_049310965.1 Loktanella sp. DJP18
GATCAATCGGCGGAGCGTGACGAGCTGAAGCGCGACACCTTGGCAGTCTCGGCTCCGTCCAAAAGCGCCTTCGCTAGGCACACGTCTAAGCAGAGATTCGTAGTTTGGCCAACGGATTGTCAACGGCGGAGACAAATCCGGCCACGCGGCGGCGCAAAACCAGGCCAGTGTCGGGGTGCCAAGCGCCATGGCGCGCGCGCTCGCCAGATAGCTGGCGCGTGCCATGGCGCATTGGCCCGCAGGGCCAATCCTGCGACGGGTGATCGGGTGCTGGCTTCGGCCTTGCGGGCTCGGCTTTGGCCGAGCCGATAGCTGTCGCCATTCATCTCGAGGATGTTGACGTGGTGGGTCAGCCGGTCGAGTAGTGCGCCGGTCAGGCGTTCGGTGCCGAAGGTTTCGGTCCATTCGTCGAATGGCAGGTTGCTGGTGATCATCGTTGAACCGCGCTCATAGCGCTGCGAGACCAGCTCGAACAAGAGTTCGGCGCCGGTCTTGGACAGTGGCACGAAGCCCAGTTCGTCGATGATGAGCAGCTTGACGGCGGCCAGCTGCTTTTGCAGGCGCAGCAGCCGGCGTTCATCGCGCGCCTCCATCATCTCGTTGACCAGCGTCGCGGCGGTGGTGAAGCTGACCGACATGCCCTTCTGGCAGGCGGCCAGCCCGAGACCCAAGGCAACATGGGTCTTGCCGGTTCCGCTGGGGCCGAGGGCGATGACGTTCTCGCGCCGCTCGATCCATTCGCAGCGGGCCAATTCCAGCACCTGCATCTTGTTGAGCTTGGGGATCGCCTTGAAGTCGAAGCTGTCCAGGCTCTTGGTGGCCGGGAACTTTGCAGCCTTGATCCGACGCTCGATCATCCGCCGCTCGCGGTCGATCAACTCGAGTTCGACCAGACGCGCCAGGAACTGGACATGATCCAGTCCCTCGGCGGCGCATTGGCGGGCGAGCTTCTCGTATTCCCGCAGGAAGGTGGGCAGCTTCAGCGTCTTGAGATGATCCGCGAGCAGTATCTTCGGGGCCACGGTCATGCTGCATTCTCCGACATCAGGGTCATATAGCTGGCCGCGGACGTGGTTTCGACGTTCGCCCGCGGCAGGTATGGGTAGACATCGAGATCCAGCTTCGGCGGCCGTTTCTCGACGTGGCAAAGGACGAGGTGCTTGACGGCATCGAAGCCGACCGCCCCCAATTGCAGTGCCTTCTTTACCGCCGCATGGAGATCGTCGATTTCGAAGGTTTCGAGCAGGCGCAGCACCTGAACATACTCCCGGCGTCCGGCCTTGATCATCCGCGCTTCCATCAGGCGGCGCAGGGTCGCGAACTCGGGCGGCAGGTCCCATTCAGCCAAGGGCGCCGCCTGATCCAGGGCGTTGATCTTACGCTCGATCAGCGGAAGGTAATGCACTGGATCGAAGACCATGTCCTCACGGTCGTAGCAGCGGGGATGAACCATCCGCGTATTCACGTAGACCAGCGACGATTGCAGCAAATGCAGAGCATGAGCGGCTGTCTCCTGATCCCGCACGCGGTTGGTCGCGATTTCGCCGCCCTTGCCAAAGAAGACAAAGCTGTTGGCGCTGTTCCAGTTTTCCACGACACTCAGACCTTCGTGGATTTCCCGGCGGAACGTCTCTGAGCGCAGATACCGGCATAGAAAAATCGTCTTGATGGCGCGGCCAAGCTCCGCCAGCGCCTTGTAGGTGGGGTGCATCACGTCGGAGCGGGCAAACCGGCGCAGGATAGCCTCAGGATCAGCCGTCCCGTGTTGCATGGCCGCAGCGTATTTGACCATTTCGTCATACTGACGCTCGATCTCATCCCAATCAACGACGCCTGACAGGATTGGCAACAGATTGGGCAGTTGCGCCCGCATACCCGTACTCGGAAGGGCCAGTTTCTGTCGCGCGATGGCCTTGAGGCGCGGTGCAAGCTCGAAGCCCAGAAGGTGGCAGAAGGCAAAGCCGACTGCGCTTTGGCCATGGCTGTCGACATACTGTCTCTGGATTTCCATGTCCGTGCAATGCCGCAGGACGCCTTCGATCATGGCTGCGACTTCAGAGGACGAACAGCGCTTCAGTTGCGAATAGATGCAGGTCGCTTGGCGCTCGACATGCCAGTAGATCATGACACCCCGCCCGCCATAGCGCGCGTGCCATTCGGTCATCAGGTTACGATCCCAAGCTCCGAACTTGGTGGAATCTCCGGCACAGGTCGTCCCCGGCGTGCCCCAGACCTCTGGGTTACGGATTGCAAGCGTCGCATTGGCAACCTGCGCGCAAGCCGCTTTCAAGGAGGCCGGATCAATATACCGCCTCCGTATGTGCAAGAGTTCATCATAGCTGACATCGGACGAGCCTGATGCCACCCGTTTCAGGCCCGCGTTAGTGCCTAATCCATAGAGGCACAGCAGCAAGCGTTGATTCCGAAGACCTGAAGGCAATGCCTCCCGGCTGGCCGAGGTTTGAAAGCTGTTCAGGAACCCGGTATCCAGCGCTGTTTCCTTCAGGACATCCAGCAACCCCGTCATGGGCCAGGCCCGAGCGACTTCGCTTTTCAGCGCAGCCAGGCCGGGCGGCTCAGGAACCGGTGTCAGCGGCGTAACTGAAATCCGGTTCTCCCCACTCCACCGCAGGCGCACCTTGTCATTGTCAGGCAACGTCGCATTCAGCAGGAAAAGTTCCTGCTCCAGATCAGCCTTCACGCGTGCTACGAAGCTCTTGGAATCCTGCGGCAGCCTCAGATCCGCGTAATAGGCATCTCGCCGTTCCGCGAAATCTACAGGTAGGTCATCATCCGGATTGCGGTAGCGATCTGCGCCTTCAACCCAGATCTCCTTGGCGCGAATGCGTTCTCGAAGCTGCGTCAGCACACAGAGCTCAAGGGTGATGACATTAACCCGGCCACTCTCACCCATGACGGCATTGCGCCATTTTGCGGGGATGAGCCCAGAAGGGATGTTATCTTCTGGAACCACCCGGCGGCCTGCCGCCGCAAACCGGACAATTTGATCCAAAGCGGTCAGTATCGGGCGCCACATCGCGTTGTTCGACCGAAATTTCAACGCGGCCAGCAAAGGGGGAAGCATACGACGGTAGTGGCTGGCATAGGAGCTGCGCATGACCTGCTGAATACGCGTATCCAGCGCCCCCTTGGCACGATGCTCTTCGATGACTGCCCGTAGTTTAGCAGCTCCGGCGATGGGAAAGATGACCTCTTCGATACGACCGTCAGGTTGGTCCAAAGCCGCCGTGGCTATATCCACAAGCAATCTCTCCTTCCCATGGACGGCACCAATATCAGCAGCAATGCCCTGAATGACCTTGCGCCGCGATCGCGTTCCCAAGCGGTGGACGACCTCCAACAGCAGATCAATCAACCCGTCGATCAGCTGTGACTTACGGTGCATCAAATAGATGGCCAGCAGCCCAAGCCGTCGGTCGCGCGCGTGCCGGCGCATCTCGGACGCCGTTTCGCCTTCCACCTGACGCGCGAGACGGGCCACCCATCCGCGATCAACAGCAGCAAGGCTCTCCAGGGCAAGGTCGAGACCCTCAATAAAGGAAACCCTGCGGGCGGCCAGGAGGACGCTGTCCAACGATGCGGCCCCAACATCGTCTTTCAGACGCTGAAGCCCAGTTCCCGCCAAAGGCTCCGAGAGAGCCAATTCCAGCTGCCTGGCGGTCTCGGACGGCAGCCGGGAGGCCACCAACGTCAGAAAGTCATCGCGAAAATTTCGGCGGGCAGCGCGGGCCAGGCGTTCCATGATCTTGTCTGATGGAACAAACACACCCATTCGAAGCGCCTGCTCGTAGCCGCGTGAAACCCAATCAGAAAGGGGCAGATCGCGTCCGCCGAGATGCGCAACCATCCACGACTGAAGTTCGACGCGGTCTCGTTCTGATCCCCGGCGTATTCCAAGGAAGTCGAGAACATCCCCACGCTGGCGACGGGCTGTGTCGCTGGAAAAGGAGTAGGTCGGATCGTCGGCCACGCCAATTTGGTCCGCAACGTATTCGATAACATCCGGATCAAGTTCGCTGCGACCTTCGGGAAATCTGCCGTGCCGACGCACGAAAAGAAGTTGGCACGCAAGCATGACCTGAGACTTCGCCCCAAACCGACTCAGAAACTCGAAATCCGCATATGAAAGCCCCCATACCGAGGCGAATGCCTGCTCTGTCATGATCCCTCCAGACGGTAGTATCATCCAGCGTCAGTACAGACCGTCAACCAAAGCTTTGTTCTTTATTCGTTCTAACTGGAGCCCAAATAAGCAGCTTCGGGCCAGCTAGGCCATATCCGAAAGGTCCGACTCTTCGCCTTCCCTGATCAATCTCGGAGATGTCTTATCATAACTCGATCTATAGAAATATATATTAGTATGGCGAATATATAGTTAAGTAGATCGCATCTTGAAAGTCCGCATTTCAAATGATATATCAAAACAGATCAAGCGCTTTGCTTGATGCGCAGGATTATATCAAGATGAGCTATGAGAGTGAAAAACTGGCGGCGACACTGAAGGCTGCGCGCGAGAAAAAGGGACTTAGCCAGCGTGCGCTAAGCGCCCGTGCAGGCGTGCCCCAGTCGCACATCTCCAAGATCGAGAGCGGCGCAGTCAACCTCACCGTCTCAAGCCTGACCGCCATCGCCAACGCCCTCGGTTTGGAGCTGGCGCTGGTGCCGCGCAAGGCGGTACCCGCTGTCAGGACGATCACCCGTAGCGTAAGCGACCCGCCGAAGGCCACGCCGGAAGCACGCAAAGAGTTTGCCCAGCTTGCCAAGCAGCTTGAGCACATCAAGTCGCTCAAGATAGATAGTCCCGCTTTCGAAAACCTGCAGCGGCAGTTTCGGGAGATGCGACAGTTCGGGAACTTGATTCGGAACACCGACACATTGCGCAGCATCCGTGAAGCGCTCAAAGTCGTGGATGGCGCGGGTGGCGTTGCAGCGCTGCAAGACGCGTCAAGGCAGATGAATAGTTTCCGGAACACGCTTGCTCACGGCATGGGTGACGAGGATCCCGCGCGCTTGCCGCGTCCTGCCTATCGCCTTGATGGAGACAACGATGAGTAGTGTCTCCGTTCTCAACGTGAACTTGTATGGCGAGCCGATCGGCACGCTCACCAATCTCGGCGGCGATCGCACCATCTTTGCCTTCACCGACAAGTACATCGAAGATCCTGACAGGCCGACCCTCGGCCTCGCCTTCAAGGATGAATTTGGGGAGCTTTATACGGACTTTAGACCCTATCAGAAGCGCGTCATGCCTTTCTTCTCAAACCTTCTACCGGAAGGCCATCTGCGCAAATACCTGGCCGAACAGGCGGGCGTGAATCCCGAACGTGAATTCTATCTACTCTGGGCACTCGGCCATGACCTGCCAGGCGCGATAACGATAACGCCTTCCGATGGTGAACCCTGGCCGCCTGATGCTGCAGACGGCGCCGATAAACATGGCGACGATCAGCGCGAAAACGCGCTACGCTTCTCGCTGGCAGGTGTTCAGCTCAAGTTTTCGGCCGTAATGGAAGCAAGCGGCGGACTGACCGTCCCCGCATCTGGCGTCGGAGGGTCTTGGATCATCAAGCTACCCTCCCGCGAATTCTCAGGCGTCCCTGAAAATGAATTCTCGATGATGAAGCTGGCCAGCCTTATCGGAATGAACGTGCCTGCCATTGATCTGGTCAGCATCAATGCAATCAAGAACCTGCCCGAAGGCATCGATAAGATCGGAAGCCATGCATTTGTGATTGAGCGCTTTGATCGGCTATCCGACGGATCGCACGTGCATATCGAGGATTTCGCACAGGTCTATGGGCTTTATCCTGAGGACAAGTACGGCAATGGCACATTCCGGAACATCGCTCAGGTGATCGCCGCCGAAGGTAATGATGCCGACATCATCGAATATATCCGGCGTCTGACCTTCAACATGCTGATCGGCAACGCTGATATGCACATGAAGAACTGGTCGTTGATCTATCCGGACAGGCGGTATGTATCGCTGGCACCTGCTTATGATTTTGTGGCGACCATCCCCTACATTCCAGGCGATGCGACCAACATGAAGATCAGCCGCGCCAAAGTGTTCTCGGCGTTCTCAGTGGATGAACTGACGCATCTCGCGGTGAAAGCTGCCATACCGAAAACGATGGCGATCAATGCTGCTAAAGAGACCGTGCAGCTTTTTCGGGAGCATTGGCATGAAGAAGCGGCAAACTTGCCGATGAGTGATGAAGTCCGATCAGCCTTAGAGACCCATATGAAGACAGTGCCAATCTTGGAAGAGCTTTCATAGGGTAAGTCGTTCCTGCCCAATAAAAAAACAGAACGACACGTGGGCCTTAACTTTTGGCGATTGGTGTGTCCAGATTTTTGGTACTCTCAAACAGGTTGCGTGATCGTTCTGTAATCTTTGCATCGTTCCAGTCGTCATGTTCGCAAAGGCACTTATTCCGGTCGAGAAATGCTCAGTTTGCAAAGTTCGCTTCCTAGCAGGAAGTCCCGGCGGCATTGAATGCGTCGAGCTGAAGGGCAAGGTCCGGCCTAGAGGTCGAAACCCGAGCGTATCCATTGGTTGCCAGGATCTTCCTTCGGATTTGCGTGGACTCATGATGGGCCTCCAATAGACCCATCTGTCCGCAAACCCGTCCGAAAATCAAGTTGTCCAACTGCCCACCACGAGGGAGTTTTCGGACTACCTTCGCATCTGTCCATCAAACGCACGTTTGATGCATCAGTTTAAATGAGGGGACGTATGCACACCACGGCGGAAGAGGGATACTAAAGGCATAGGCTTGACACAAATTAAACTCAGCGCTCTCTAAAGGCGGACGGCGATTGTCCCCAAGCCTCAACGAATGCGCGGGTAAAGGCACTGCGGCTGGAAAATCCCACCATCTGAGCCACCCGCTTGACCGGCTCGCGCCCCTCGCTCAACATCTGTGCTGCGCGCGCCATACGCAGTTCGCGCAAAAACCCGATTGCGCCTTGCCCATAGGTGGTCTGAAACCGCTCGGCAAATCGGGATCGGCTCATACCCGCTACCTCGGCAAGGCTATCGATTCCGTGCGGTGCCGCTGGATCATCGAGCATCGCACGTAATGCTCGCCAAAGGCTCGGATCGGCCAGCCCCGCCACCCATGCGACGGCCGGATCGCGTGCTTCCAGCTTTTTGCGCAGCATCTCGATTATGCATTGCAACAAAAGCGCCCGCACCATTGCGCGTCCGCCAGCCCGTGTCGTGCCCATCTCAACTATAAGAGCTGCCATTGCCTGCGCAGCGACTGGCGCACTGGCCACATCCAGACTCAATGGCACACGCAAGAGATCAATCAGGCCAAGCGTCGCCCGCAGTCTGAGCGATATCGTCGCACAGAGCACGACCATGTTGCCGCCAGCTTCACCCCGGGCGACGTGCTCCGCCAGATCAAGGGTCGCCGGTCGGCACGTTGATAACCCAACCTGCCCACCACCGTGGTTGCGAAGGCTGTGGCTCATCGCCGCGGGCACCAATACCAGCCGCCCCGGTGAAAGCGGCAAGGGCACCTGTCCCTGCAGCCGCACCTCACCTTGCCCACCCAACACATAATGCAGTGTTGCGTTTGGCACTCGGCCCAGACTGAGACTGCATACCCCTTCGAGTGCGCAGACGGCAAAAGGCTCAGCGGTGATCTCCAGCTCATTCAGGATATGATCGTGTTCGATGTCACAAGTCATGACGTCAGCTTTCTACAGATAAACGTGAAAGGCACCTAAATAACGACATATGACACGTATCTGGGACGCAAAGGCACATCCATGGTTCTATCTGAAGAAGGCGATCAAATTCGAAATTCACAAGAGGACATGACCATGTGCAATGGACATACCCACGATCACGACCCCAAATTAACCCGCCGCCAAGCCCTGACCGGCACTGTCGCGCTTGCCACGGCCGGAACCCTAGCCGCCAGCAGCGCAACAGCGCAAGATAATCCTTACGCGCCCCCATCTGAACCATTCCTGCCGCCAAGCGACATGAAATTGGACCTGTCCCGCGCCGCGCTTGTCGTCACGGATCCGCAAGTCGACTTTCTGTCGCCGGATGGGGTCGTATGGGGTGCGGTTGGTGAAAGTGTCACTCGGAACAACACCGTTGCCAATATTGAACGCCTATTCAAGGCCGCCAAGAAAGCAGATATCACCGTCGCCGTCTCACCACACTACTACTACCCGACCGATCACGGTTGGAAATTCGAGGGTGCGCTGGAAAAGCTGATGCATAATGTCGGAATGTTTGATCGTCCAGGACCACTGAGCCTTGAAGGCTTCGATGGATCTGGCGCCGATTACATGCCGCAATACAAACAGTATATTCATGACGGTAAGACCATTCAGTGTTCACCGCACAAGGTATATGGCCCTGAAACTAATGACCTCGCGCTGCAGCTGCGCAAGGCCGGTGTGGATCAGGTTATTCTTGCTGGTATGTCTGCCAATTTATGCACCGAAAGCCACATGCGAGAACTCCTTGAGCAGGGCTTCGAAGTGGCAGTTGTTTCCGATGGCACGGCTGCAGCCATGCTGCCCGAGGGCGATGGCTATCTCGCTGCACTCATCAATTTTCGGTATATGGCAAACGCACTCTGGACCACGAACGAAGTCGTCGCGATGCTTGACGGCTGATGTGTTTCCCCATGCGTTCGCGTGTTTAGCTATTAGCTTCTGCAAACAAATTGCAGTTATACCTTCTGTGAACCAGCGATATTCATAATATCTTTGGCTATCAGATTGCGCAGGCAGAACATTAGATCCGTCTGGAATCGCGCTGCACCGCCAATTTGGTTGGTGCAGCGCGAACTCCGTGCTGTGGTGGCCGTTCTTATCATAGTGATGTTTCGGCATTGGTTTGGCCGACTTTCTCATGTAATACGGTGGGGCATCGGAGCTTCAAGTTCGACCTGGATCGATGTCCGCCCGTGCAGGGTCCTTTAGACTGGGCATTTGTCGGCGATATTCAAAGAGCGGCACGTTGATCGTCTGTCAGGAAACCTTCCAGCCGGATCATAGGGGTAGATTCCTGTAGGGGGCAGGATCGTATCATTAGCCTCACAATGCCCTGCCCAGCTTTCAACTCTCCCGCGTCGGCCCGGTTTTTCTCGTAAAGCAGCCCGTGAAGGGCCTCTGAGCGTCGCACCGCACCCAATTCCGTTCGGAATAGACGTTGGGATTAATGGTCCGTCGCGCGTCCCATCTGGTGGAGTGATTGTTTGGGACAGAATTCGCTTTAGGAAAAACAGGGGGTTAAAGACCGAGAAATCCAACAGGTTCAACTGGTACGCAGATTTCGAATTTTCTTGTGCTACGATCCTGCTCCCTACCGGAATCTACCCCTGATCGGGGCGATGGGCTGAGCCAAGGTTTCCCAGCCATCGATTTTTCGCATCTGGATCTGGCCCGATGCCATCAGTGCCCAGAGAAGCATTGGCACCGTTTCGGCGCAGGGCAGCACGGTCTGGGTCTTGATGCGACGGCGGAATTCCTCGTTCAAGCGTTCGATGGCATTTTTGGTGCGTGCAGATTTCCACTGCGACGGGTCCAGACGCGTGAAGGTGAACAGCCGGTCTCCGGCC
>NZ_JBMERN010000133.1:0-9489 GCF_049310965.1 Loktanella sp. DJP18
GGATCGGGGGGGTGCCTTCCCGAGTAGAAAAAGGAGATATCATGGATCTGACCGAAGAAATGGCAAAGGTGTTTGAGGCTGAGGCCGCCACGCTCGCCGCAATGCCGGCGCAACAACGTGCAGATGCCATTGAAGATATGATGTTCACGGTGGTCAGGCAGACCGGGATTTATGACACACGTTTGACAAGTGAGCTCCGCTTTTCCAAGGCAGAACCCACCGTCGTGATCATTCAGCCCACAGCAGAGCTCATGGATGATCAAAGCCAGGCTGGCATGGCGTTGCGAAAGGCCCTGGGCGAAGTCTCGGACATCCTTCTCGCCTGCATGTTCATGCTGGAAGAGGAAGAAGGACGGGCGCTGTTTCAGAGTATTCGCACTGCAAACCTCGAGATGTCTGTCGCGAGCGACGGAGAAGTGCAATGGGGATACGAAGTCTCAGTGAGCTCCATCCTGACGTCCGGCTTCCTCGGTCGCTATACATCCCAGAAGATGGAATACTTCCACCCTGAGGTTCTGCGGCGCGTCTCTCTGATCTTCTCCGCAGCACTCGCCACCCTGCCCTCAAATGTTGACAGATCCTCTGTCTTTGCTGCACAGGAGACGCGCTTCCCAAAGCCTGGTGACCCGATCCGCGCGCAGATCCGGCATGTCGTTGCCGGAGGGTCTGTTCACTGACTTCGCCGCGCCCGGGAATATAAGCGCTTAGACAGCCCGCGCCCGCATCTTTAAAAGAATCTCAGCGTTCCAACATCCTTCCTGAGCGCACTCGAGGACCTACCCAACGATAATCACATGAAACTATCCTACGAATAAAAGAGAGAGTTCTATGCGGTGTTCATAGCGATCACCGTGATAGACCCTCCCCCTCCTTAGCTGCAATCGTCGGGCATGCATTTCTCTTCAGCCGCGGAGGGGGAGTGCCAGCAGAAGCCTTGGTTCACACGATCGCCTTCACCGCAGCCGCTGCCATTGACTGGGCCTTTTGCGGCAGATCAGCCCGGAAAGATTGAAATGGTCGCAAAGACCAGCGGCGGCAGTCTGCTTCGCGGGAATCTGAGCCATTCGCTGGTCTAAGGCCTACAGCGGGCACAGCCAACGGCACGGAACGCACACTGCCTTTCAGTCATATATTTGTCGGAAGCATCATCCGCGTCTAAATTCAATGCGAAAGCGAAGGTTAATTGCCTTTGCGACGTCCACGCAACCGGAGACGGACATCATGAAAAGACTCAAGGCGCTATCGATGCCCGTCCTGGGGGCTTTGGGGCTCATATTTATCGCCAATATCGCTTCTGCCGATCTGTGGCACAATGAAGCCGTCATGAGCCGTAACATGACCTTCTACACACCTTCCGAACTCGACTTGTCAGGCGCAGCCGCGACGCCAGCAGTCTTCGTTTTTGACGATGCAGCCGTATCGGGTGCTGATATCGCTGCACGTTTCCGACTGTGGGAATATTCACAGGAGCAAGGTTTCAAGATCGTCTTCGTTGGAGCGGCGATTGCAGGAAGCGGTGGCAACGGCGTCCCTACTCAAGATCAGCTCTTCGTGAAAATGATGAGCCGTTCGATCACGGATGGATTCGTCGATCCGAGAAACGCGTTCATTGTCGGCTTCGGATCGGCAGCCAGCCGGGCCTTTCAATTCGCCTGCGATAACCCAGGTCAGATCCGCGGTATCGTGGCGATTGATTTCGAAGGGTTCGACACAGCTTTCACATGCGGAGATGCAACCGGACTTTTTGTCCTTTCTGTTCATGACGGCACGCCCTCAGCACTTGGCGCTGGCAACGTCGGGCCTGGCCGCGATTTTACTGTCATCGATGACGCGCTCTCCATGCTGGGTAGTTCTGGAGCAACTGTGCAGCGCGTCGCGCTGACTGGCGCTGACGACCGATATCCTGATATTGCCGCGAAGTTCTTTGACGAGAATAACGTCCCCCTCGACAAAATTTCGGCGGCCTTTATCGGCAAGGTCATGCACAAGTAGCCAGACAAAAGCCGGGCACGATATCAGTCGTGCCTGTAGCGCATCTCAGGCGGCACAGCATGGACCTGGACTGGCCCCGCATTGACCGGGCGAAGAATGGTGGGCAAGGGTTCCGCGATGCGATCAACGGGCGATACAATCTGTGTTAGGTAGCCTCGCGTTTCGCTCGCCTGGATCGGCCCGGTCTTAGGCGTGATCTGCGACATGTTCTCCCAGACGCGCACTTGCTGGGATGCATTCACAATGATGTCGAGATCGCCGTCTCCGTCGAGATCATCCAGCGCGACACTGCGCGGCGACAGGTCACCCAGACCAAAATTGAGAACGCGATCCTGCGGCTCAAATTTACCGCCGGGCTGCTGGAGAAAGATGCGTACGTTGCAACCATAAGGGCTGTCGTCGAGAAAACCATTTACGACGACAAGATCCTCGAGCCCGTCTCCATTGAGGTCGCCTGCGGCCGAACCCCAACTCCACTCACCCCCACCGTATTGCAACTTCCCCTTTGCAATGTCGACGAGCTGCCCTTTCTGTTCATCCCAGGCGATAAGCAGGTCGGCCTCGATTTCATGCGGCCGCTCCGGGTCACCATACGGCCAATCCGGGCCATCGAAAATGTTGGTGACATGAAATGCAGCACGACCATCCACCCGGATCGGCGTGAAAGACATGCCGAAAACGATATTCTCGATCTCGGGTGCCAAGGGTAATAACTCACCCGTCGTACCGTCAATGACCTGAACTAGCCCATAGTCCTTGATCAGGACCTGGTCAGGCACGCCGTCATCGTTGATATCCATGTAACCCCCAGCCGATGCTGAGCCAGACTCGATATCGATACTCTCCACGTAGACAAAACCGTTGTCGGTCCGACTCAACAGGATCGTCGGATGGACAACATGATCAAAAGTTGATTGCACGAGTAAAGCGTCTTCGTCCCCGTCGCCATCTGCGTCGAGAAAGATAATCCCATACCCAGAGAAGTCTTCAGATGGAAGTCCTTCGGCAGCAACGCCATTCAGATCAAAATCCCCATCAGGACGGCGTGCATAAAACAGGGGCACTTTTTGACCAAAAGCGAGGATGCCGTCCACAGCCTTGTCACGGCCATGAGTAAAATACGCCCCCGACACATCCTCTGGTGTCAGCCGCCACATCAGCTTCCATGCGAGAACGCCTTTGCCGGAGGTATTATCATAAAGCGAGATCTCATCGCGCCCGGAAACCAGCGCCTCTTTCAGGCCATCACCGTCGAGATCGGCCATCGCGATAGATCCCGCATAGACGTCGTGAACTTCGACTGGGAATTTCCGGGTCAAGGTGTCGGGCAAATCGGCAGTTACTTCATGAAACGACAATGAGCCGAACAATGTGCCACGCAGCCATGCCCACGCGGTCTCCGTTGTATCGAGAGCATCTTCTGTCTGCTCCAGTAGCCATGCATCAAGCATCGGCGCATTGCTCCCCCACCATTGAGGCTGATCAGGCGTCAATCCGAGGTGCGTGCGCGCCACGGCCCTACCGAGCGCCATACCAGCGTCGTTGTCGCTCATCATGTGGACGCCGCCCCAGACGCGTGATTTTTGACTGTCATCGGCCAATCGACGATAAGCACGGGCATTGCGCGGATCTTCATGGGCGAGAAACATAGCCGCTGCGGCAGCCATCGTGGCATGACCGCTGACATAGCCCGGGAATGGAGGGTTGCCGATCGCATTGCCAATCTTACCGACCCGCATGTTGGGGCGTGCGCTCCAATCGCGATACTTGACCCTCCAGGTGGCGATAGCCGCGTCGCGCAGTACATCGGCCAGACCAGATGCCAGCCGGGTAAAGTCTTGCGGCGCCATGCTCTGCCCGGCATGAGAGAAAGCGATGCTCTGCCACAAGTCGGTTGGATTGAAACCTCCCGACACTGCGTTCTTCTCAAAGCCGTCAGACCCCTGCCACCATATCGAGTTCGCGATCTGGGACCTTGTCTTGATGCGGCTAGCGAGCCGCACCTGCACAAGGTCAAGATCATCGATGGCGTCGCCAGGGCGCGGCGCACGTGGAACCTGCGGGAGATCCAGAGTGCGGGAGAATGGATATCCACCAGATGCGGCATCTCCGTCCTGTGCACCGTAAGGGCGCTCCCAGAAGCCGCTGTCAGCATCACCCTGGGTGGTCGGAGGTTTCGACAGCTTCATGGCGATCAGATTGTCGGTTCTATGGCGTAACGCCGCGATATCTTCAATTTCCGCACGACCGAGTAATTCCAACGGCTCTTCAATATCCGCGAGATCATCGAACCCATCGAGCCAAAGCCGCGCGCCGACGGCATCCCACGCGGCGTAAACATCAGCCGATCCGATAACGGCCGCCGCCTGACCATATTTCGCATCGAGATCACGGTAAGCTCCCAGGGCCTCGCTCATGATAATGGCCCCAGTCACGGGACCAGTGCCCGTTTGACTAATCCGGGTTGAGATACGTTCTGAGAGATAACGCACCGGCTGCACAACAGGCAGGCCCCGCAACACATCCTCCTCATATCGAGAGATGTCTGCCGGAAACCATGATAGGTGCATCCCAATCCGCCAGCCTACACCTGCCATCGAAGAAATTACAATTGCCACCGATGTCATCAAGAAAAGACGTGTGCTGGATTTTCGCATTGGAACCTCGAAGAATGACTTCGCAGGAAATGCGTATGTTTCGGCTGAATCGGAAATCCATCCGGACCTCGCAGAGAGATCGCTTAGTGCGCGCAAGCAAGGCGTTTCTCCATCGACTAACGAAAGGCTCCGAAATACCGCTTAGAAGTGAGATCTAAATGCGCAGCGACACGTAACTGTCGAGCGCAGGACAGGTTAGCAAACACCGCTCCGGAAACACCACGAAATCCCAACTCACCCAAAAGTAGAAATCGAACCCTCCCTCATCCTCTCGAAAAGCTCGGCACGCCAACGTGCTTCAACCAAACGCTACTGAACCTGATGAGAGGCCTGCACTTGACTGCGCAAGGCTAAAACCGTCACGACGACACCGACACCTGATGCGAAAGTGGACATTGCTGCGGCGCCATGCTGAATGCATACATATCGAGGTAGATCAACGCAAAACGGTGGCGATGGAACGAAGCCGACATGCTGAACTGCGGACGACGCAATGCCAGAAAATGGCTATCCACATGACAGGTCGCCGCATCGTTAAAGTGAAGCTCGCAGCATGGATTCTGGCTCCACCAACCACCAGCAGCACCATCTCCTCCGCATGACACAAACCCAGTTTTTCTTTGGATACGGCAGTCTCGTCAATAGGTGGACGCACCACTATGCTGATATGCATCATGCACGTCTGGCAGGTTGGCGTCGTGTCTGGCAGTATACAGCTCCTCATAATTTCGTTGCTCTATCCATTCGGCCGGCCTCGACGTGTGACGTCGTTAAAGGCCTGATTGCCGCTGTCCCCGGCGCTGACTGGACAGCCCTTGACAACAGAGAGGCAGGGTATGATCGGCACGATGTTACGCAGTGCTGCCAGACGTCACAGAACGCGACTGCGATCAATATGTATATGATGAGATCAGATGTGACTGAGGTTCTTGATCTGCGACACGGGATCGCCCTCACCTATCTGGATATCGTCGTTGAGGGCTACATGGAGCAGTTCGGCGAAGGTGGCGTTGCTGATTTTTTCGCGACAACCGATGGGTGGGACACTCCCGTTTTCGACGACAGGACGTGCCCAATTAAGTCGCGCTGCCGCCAAGCTGATCCATCGATATACCCAGTCGTGGACGCGTGGCGGCACCGTGTAGGAAGACGCATCTAAAACAGCCTGTTTCAGATTTGAATGTTCATGTCTCACGGTTGATCGGAACGTGCAGAACAGCAGAGCAATATTCTCTCGACTCTGATCCACCATCAAAGCAATATATCACAAATGATCTACCGCGGAGCAGTGCTGATGGGTGCCTAAAAGATATGAACTCTGGGAACGTATGATCAAACTTTAGATTAAAACTTTTTGGAGGTTAGTATGAGTAATAATCCTACCAGCTACGGAAATGGATCTAATTCACAAGGAAGTGGTAACTCCCTTTTATTAGTTTTATTGGGGGTGTTCGGTGTAATCATGTTGCTTTCATACACACTCTCATCAGGCGAACCCAAGAATGCTGCCGTAAGCTGTTTGAACCAAACATCGCAGCCTTACCCTGCCACCGGCGGTGGAAATATCCATTGCATGGAGCAGACGATACAGCGGTTTTACCCTGCTGGTGATTATCCAATCATTACCGTTCGAGACGCTGCTGGAAAAAGACCTCCGAGTGATTATCAGGTTTATTCCGCACCCGCCTACTGCGACAAAACATATTCCAACTCTGGAACTATCAACTCTCAATACGACGTTTTGGCTTGTATCATCCGTGACGAAAACGGTGGAAGCGTCTGGAATATGGGTCCTAATGCGCTGCCAAAATTTGCAAAAAAGAATGCTGCTGGGTTGATTCTTGATATTCAATAGTTGCCGAGACGGTATGTAGGACCCATTGGCGTCTAACAACTATATTGATGATTCACCGGTCGGACTTATTAAACAAAATCGGGCGACAGTTTCCTGTCGCCCGCGGTTGTAAAGCAGGAAGATCTCCAAAAGTCACGAGATCTGTTTTGGTTATCGTCGACGGGTATCCTGATCCGACTTAGGCAAACAAAAAGCTGTCTGCGAATGTCGTTTGATAGCCCATATCCTCCAACGCAGCCAAAGTCAGAGATGACATGTTGTTCGAATAGTTCAGTTGCGTCGACATGAGCTCGTTGCCGAAAGTAGCTTCGTCCCAGTGCTTTCCAGCCGCTCCGGACCCACCATCTGTCTCAATCGGCACGCCCTTATCTGAAAGGGTATCCTTGGAAGCAATCGCCTGGAACAGTGCGTTGTAGACAAGAGTGGCATTTTCTCCATTGAAGCGAAGGTCGCCATTGTAGTTATCGACAAGACCCATGGTTTGCCATGCAGTCCCGAAACCCATCGCATGCAGCATTTCGTGCTGCAACAAATCGTCAAGCAAGCCGAGGTTCATGGCTTGAGTGATGTCGGCGGAATCGATCGTCACATGGCCCGTCGCCGCAAGCTTGGTGTCGAGCCGCAACGCATCGTATCCACCCTTTCCCCAGGTTCCGCCGGCCCCATCGATTGCTGCCGATGTCAGGGTGATCCGAATGTCGTCAATGCCGTTGTAAGAAGGCAAGTCACCGATCACGGTATTGCTGATGTTCTCGGCAGCGGCGTAGGCTTGTGCCTTCGCTGCGTCCGACCAAGCGCCCACAAACATGAGTTCGATATTGAAACCATCAGGGGTGTCCAGACCGCTCACGTAGTCAGCCTTCGCCGGAGTTGGCGCAGGCGCAGGTTCTGACGGGGTTGTCGGCGTTTCGTCGACAACCGGCTCAGTCGGAACGGTGCTCTTGATGGGCTTGCCCCGGCCGCCACCAGCAGCACCAGCATCACCCCCCTTGAACGCAGGCTTTCCAAGCCCGTCAAGGTCCGATGAGATGTCGCCGAACATAGGTCCGTTTGCCTTGGAAGGTGCATCTTGATGTTCGAAGACCTTGTGGTTTCCGGCACCCTTCATTTCGATATGGCCAAACGAATGCTTGGCCTCATTGATCGCTGATGCGTTCTCGGCGGCAACATCGATCTTCATTTTCTTCTTCATTTTTCTGCCTTGTGTAAGATCCGGAGAAAATCTCCAGGCAGAAAATGGGTCCGATGTTGAGGCAACAAAGCATAAAATGCTAAGAATATTACCGTGGATACTGATCGCGATTCTAGCATCTCGGCACAACGACGCCTAAGTAAAAGCGATACCTCAAGATGATCCGTTGTGAGCAGCTGGTTATGCGACATCCAGGGCTAATCTGCCAACATCATCATCGATAGCGGAGGGCCACCATCGGGACGTCCGGTTAAACTGTGACCGCAAGGTTGGTCATTTGTCCGAAAGGGCCTTGATCATACGATGAGGAGCATTTGCGCTGCAATTTCATAGCGTCGCATTATCGTTGTGCTGCCCCGCTGGCGGGCCAAGAAAGTATTTCTCGCAGGTGTTCTGAGTGGGAAGCTCTCCGTCACGAAAGGACGGTGCCGAAAATCCTCAACACCTGCCTTGCTGACAGGCCATGCGGTCGAAGTGCAGATCATGTTGGTGACACGCAACGCTGATGATTTCGGCCGGCTCCGTTCGCTCAGGCCAAGATCTAGCGTCCTTTTTTTATGGCGTAAAGCTGCGGCAAAGTGGGCCGATCATCCTCCCGCCCGATGCCGACCGGGGTGCCGAAAGCCCAGCCATCTGTTCGAAGCCTAGAGCCTCAACTACAACTTGAGGCGCATGCAACCCTCACACCCGGCGTTCGGAGAGGGGGTCCAAAAAATTTTGCACGGCAAGGTCGATGATCGTGAACGCGTCTCAACTTCCCCAAAGAGGAAATGTTTCTAAGTTACATCCTGAAATGGGTTGGTGCATTTTGAGCGAAAAACTGTGGAAGGGTGACGCGGCATCGTATAATACTGACCACAGCATACGAGGTCAAAATGAACAAACCTATTCCAGAACGTGCGCTTACCGTCGAGGAGGCCGACATCGGCCTGGATCGCGATGTTTTCCTGAGATCTCTGTTGAGAGAACTTGCCGGGACGCTCGAGAGCGTTGTCGGTCTGGAAGAGGCTGCCGGTTACATCAGCGTTGTGGGGGGGTGCAATCGGCGAGCAACTGGACACGTCATTTCGCAAGGCGCTGGCCGTGGACAGACTTTCCAAGGATCAGGTGCGTGATGTTCTGGTGGGCCTCAAAAGTCGGATTCAAGGCGATTTCTACGTCATCGAGGAACGTGAAGACAGGATCATTCTCGGGAACAGTAGGTGTCCGTTTGGAAAATTCGTGGAAGGGCGGCCATCCCTGTGCATGATGACGTCCAATGTCTTCGGATCTATCACGGCGCAAAATCTCGGTTATGCACGGGTTGAGATAAATGAAGCGATCGCGGTTGGCGATCCGGGATGTCGCGTGGTCGTTCACCTCAAGCCTTCAAGCGAGGTGGAGGAAAATGCGCGGGAATACTTCAGTATGGAAAGCTGATTGCGATATGGAGTTGCGCCAAGGCGTCATCAATCTGGAGTTTCTGACAGAACCTGCATTTCTCGTTGATTTCAAAGGCGAGATCCGAGGGATGAATTCCTCTGCAATGAAGGCATTTGGTAAAGCCTCCAGCTTGATTGATATCTCAGCCGGCGACCGTGAAGACGTTCTGGGACACTTGCGCCAGGCGAGTAAATCGACATCACCCCATCTGGGTTCGTTGAAAATGACTCAAGGCGTGGACGTGGTTCGTTATCGCGCGGCATCGGCAAGAACACAGTGGCCCGGCTGCGATGAGAACATGCTGATTATCAGGCTTATGCCAAACTCGGATGGCCGCTTCGACATGCTGAAAAGGCGCATTAAGGAGATCG
>NZ_JBMERN010000134.1:0-9407 GCF_049310965.1 Loktanella sp. DJP18
TGTTCTGTTCGGTCATACTGATCTCGCTTCTGGTTTGATTTTTTCCGAGGCCTTCGATGTTGGCCGTCTCGCGCAATGCAGAGACGGACATCTTCGATGGCCCGTATTTTCTGATCTTCTCTCTCCCTTCATGCTCTTGCTGGCATTTTCGCCAGGCATCGCTGTGCCCAGTGACGAAAGCCCAGTGGACATAAGGGAAAGGCTCGGATCTTGGATCGGGATGTCGCCCCACTAACCCACTAACCCACGACTGAATAGGAAAAGACCTGCTACCCGGGACTGCGTCCGTTCGCGGCTCAAACCCTTCACTGAAGAGATTGCGAGACGCCTCTCAACCCGTGAGGGTGGCTGGTCAAATCTGTCGGTCAAGGTAGGATCGGCACCTTGCGGTGCCGGCTCAGGCCGGGATTTGCGTCAGATCTGCCCGCGAACGCGTCGCACATAAGCGTCGGCGGTCTCGGCGGGCGGCAGACTGCGGCCTGTCGGGTCGATGGCCACGGCAATCTTTTCAGCGAGGGCCTGACCTTTACTGGTCAGAAAAGCGACCTTCATGCGGCGGTTGGTCGGTTCTTCTATAAGATCGACCAATCCCCACCCTTCCTCGCCGCGCCATGTATATTCGCCGAGCATTGAAAAATGACGCGAGATTGCCGATTGCGAAGATCCGATCGCCTCGGCCGTGTCCCGGGACGAGATGCCCGGGCGTATGACGACCTGCAAGAAAACCATGATCGTTGTGGCGGGGATATCCGGATAGATCTGACGAAAGATCTCGAGTGCGTTGGACAGGGCATGGATTGATTTCATGCTGCGCATTTTCAGATGTTGCTTTCGTTGATGTTGCCAAGCGGGGCAAATTGCAGTTTGCATCCCGGATTGCGCACCGGATGCGGATCTATCCCGTTCAGCAGCCCAGCGCGCCTGCGTTCTTACGGACCTCGGCGATCACATCTTTGATGCTGATGTCGCCGGCCTCGAAGCTCGCGAAGATCCCCCGCATGATACCGACCTGCTCGGGGGTGATATCGCCGTTGGCGGCGGCCGGAGCAGCAGGCGTCATGACGACTGTTGTGTCTTCGGCAATGGCCATCAAATCGATGCCGGCAGGTTGATAGGTGGGCATAGGCACTCCCATCACACGCAGATCGGAATCGATCTTGGCGTCTGTGGTTGCGTTGAATTTCGCCTGGTCACGCATTTCGACAGACTTGGCATCGACGCGTTCGTTGCCGATGTCGCCGGCGTGACCCTTCACCCAGTTGGGCTCGAAGGTGAAGCCGCGGGATTTCAGCTCGATCAGAGCAGCATCCAGACGCTTCCAGAGTTCGACGTTGGCGACATCCTTGCCGGCGGCCGTGCGCCAGCCGCGCGGTTTCCAGTTCGGCATGTATTCGAAGATGCCCTTCAGGACATACTGGCTGTCGAGGCGCATGCGCACGAGGCCGGGGAACACGCCGTTTTCGAGAAAGGTCTCGAACGCGTCGAGCGCGGAGCTCAGCTCCATGATGTTGTTCGTGGTAGCGGCACTCGAGCCGGAGCCAGCGATAACCTGGTTGCCGTCGGCAACAACCTCTGACCAGAGTTCCCAGGCATAGCCGCCCGGACCGGGGTTGCCAGAGCAGGCGCCGTCAGCACACAGGATGTAAGTGGTCATGGTGAAATCCCTCTTCGGATGATCTTTTACCTGGCGCCGGTCTGTCCCGGCCAGTCTCACTTATGAGGCTGGACGAGACAGACCGGCGATCTTTCGACCATATTCGGTCGTTTTTGATTGTTGGGAAATGCCGATCGGTCAGTCCCGATCGGCGGGTAGCCCGAGAACCTGGTAGACGGCATCCTTGATGGCGTTTGAGGGGAGCCTGGTCTCGCTGGGCGGCTCGATAGACATGGCCTGCACGCGCGGGGTATCGAAGATGCCGCCGCTGTTGACGAGGATGTCGACACGGGTGCCGTCCATGTAGCCCCAGATGTGGAACCGGTGGCGATCGGGAAAGCCACCCCTCTCGGGTTCCACGCTGCGCTCGATGATCTCGGCCGGTGCGAAGCGTTCGAGCAGCGCCAGGCGCATATGTTCGGACATGGTGAAGGCGGCCATGGCGGTCTCCCTGTCAGGTGGATCAGTAGGCGGTGAGAAACATCTCGCCTTCGATGGTGTAGCCGTTCAGGCCGATCTCGGTGATCAGGTCCGGCAGTGCGTCGATGCGTTGAAAGGCATCGCCGCCGTCCCACAGGGTCTTGAAGGCGGTGTCGAAATCCAGCAGCTCCCACAGGGCTGTATCCAGCAGCAAGTATGAAATGCTTGTGCCGTCGGAGTCGCCGGTGATGGCGACGTGGCGGACGATATCTCGGTCGCTCACGGGGATGTCCTGTCTGTTCAGTATAGGGTGATGAGGCGAAGGGCTGGATCAGGCATGTGCGCCACGAGGCGCGGTGACTTGTTCGAAGGCTGCGATCATCGGGATGAAATGATCCTCGTGGAGCAGGGTCATTTCAGGCTTGCCATCGCGGGTGATGGTGCGCGGGCTGAAGGTCGCGGGCGCCTCGCCGATCGCCACGCAGACAATCTCGAAGAGATCTGTCGTCAGGGCCATCAAGCTGGGACGGCCGTCGGCGTTCATGATCACCGGTGCCTCGATGGCCTCATCGAGGGCGTCTTCGATCTGCGGGCTGAAAACCTTGGTCATGGGTTGATCCTCTCTTTTGCGGATGTCTGTCTGTCTGTCTGTCTGTCTGTCTGTCTGTCTTTCGCGCGGGCCCGTGACCGAGGTCGATAAAGGCTGCATGGCGGACGAGGCCTCGTTCGGTTATGGCGAGTCCTGTCTGTTCAGGGTTCCATGTCATTTGGCGCAGACGGCACGCACGATGAGGTTGCGGGCAATATCGACGGCGCGCGAAATATCCCACATCTGCTTCAGCACGATGTCACGCTGCGGCGTGGTGAGATCCTCCCACGCCGGCATCCCGGGGGTGCGCATTCGCAGATCCGCGTAGAACAGCTCCTCTTGGAGATCGACCGTATATGTTCTGGGCAGTGGGCGGATGATACGGATGTCGGATGATGCTGCGCAAACGCCTGTCGAAAATTGAGTTTCGGCGCGGGGCATGGTGACCTTATGGAAGGCGTCGTTCATCAGCCTGAAATAATCCGCGTGGAGCAGGGTGATTTCAGACTTGCCATCGCGGGTGATGGTACGCGGATTGAAGGCGGCAGGTTCCTCACCGATGGCCACGCAGAGGACTTCGAAGAGATCGGTCGTCAGTGCCATCAGGCTGGGACGACCTTCGGCGCTCATGATGACCGGCGCGTCGATGGCGTCATTGAGCGCGTCTTCGAACTGCGGGCTGAAAACTTTGGTCATCGCGCGATCCTCGTTTTTTGCGGATGTATGTCCTTCTCGCAGCTCCGTGGCCGGGGTCAATACCGGCGACGGGAGGGTTTGCGGGAAGAGCGGCGGCGATAGAGTGCACGACGGCTCATGTATGAGCTTCGCGCGCCGCGCATCGGGCGGCGGCTGCTCGGCATGATCGCGAAGAGGCCGGGAACGATCACGAAGGCGAAGATGAAAAGACCGAAGAACATGATGTCACCCTTTCGGTTGTCTTGGTGAGACGGACTGTCCCTTCACGAATGAAGGGACCGGCCGCCCCATCCGGGAACCCCATATCTCACCTGAAAAAATCACCCCGCCGGGCAGCGCTGTTGGATTTCCGACGGCGCTGCAATCGACCGATATTCTGAAGGAAAAAAGCGTGCCCGTTCCGCCGAAGGCAGGTCCGGCGCGCCATGGAGAGATAAGCCGATGCGCATTGCTACCCTGCGACCTCAGTCCATATTCTGGCTGCTGCCGGCCTTTCTCGCACTGCCGGCCTTTCTGGCAGTAGCCTTTCTGGAGGAGGCAAACACTGCGAATGCACTTCAGGCGGTATCGACGTCGATGATCCTCTGGTTTCCCTGCCTCGCGGTGATCGCGATATTCCGCGGCAACTTCGTGCCGTTGCATGCAACGGTTGCGACGTTGCTCTACGCGGCATACGACAGTTTCCGTGTGCGGGAGATCGTCTACGAGGGGCTTAATCCGGTTCTGCATTTCGGAGGCAATCCGAACTGGATCACCTTGAGTGTCATCTTGGGCTCGCTCGTCGCACTTTTGGGGGTGACGATTGCGCGACCGACGCTTTTCCGCGTCGTCACGTCCGTGGCGTTCACGGCGCAGGTGGCGACACTGGTGCTCTTTCACGTCGTCACGGTGACCCAGCCTCTCGCCATCGCCCACGATGCCGAGACGGAGTTCGTGGCGCAATTCATTGCACGCACGGGATCGTCAGAGATCCTGTGCGGCGTGCAGGACCGGCTGTGTTGGTCCGGCACGCCTGTTGATCTGACAGGGATGGTGGAGCGAGAGGTGAAGAACCCGAGCGGCATCCTGCGGTATCTGCGCGACGAGGCGAACGGAGCGGGCCATCTTTTCACCTGGACGGAAGCGGCTTTCGCCTCCACGGCCGACGAGGCCATGCGGCATATCAGTGTCTGGCGCGACAGCGACACGACCTTTGCCGTCATGATCAACGAGGCGGCCCCGACGAAGGCGTTTTCAGCCATGAAGATCGCCTTCTCTGTTCTTGCAGGCGCATTCCAGCAGACCTGGATGACACTGAGCCTGCTGATCCTGTGGCGTCATAGGAGCTACCGCCTGAAGGCGTGGCGCTGGCAGCCGATCAAGTCGACCGACTGACCAGGAAAATCCGCGCGGCCTCGCGCGCAGATCCCGGCACAAGAAAAAAGCCGGCACACCCAGAAGGGCGGCCGGCGTCTCGTGAGGGTCATTCGGACAATGTATTAGTCAGTCGTAGGATGGTCTGGATCATGTGCGGCACAGACGGACCTCCCTGGGTTCGATGAGGCAGATGGATCGGCCAGGAGACCATCACCCGAAAGAGTTTCAGGCGGCGGCGGCGACATCAGCTGCCGCAAGCGATGCAAAACACTCCTGCATCATTGCGGGGATGTCGACGCCCGCGCCGTTCGCAATCGTAAAGGGTTCATCCCAGTAGCGCATCTGGCTCAGCATGAGACCGGTGGGCTTGTGGATGAAGATCGCGACGTCCTCCGGCGCAGGATCTGTATCCCGGTCGTTTGCGACTTCAAAGGCGTCGTCAATCGCGTGACCGTCGCGGATCAGGAAGTTGTCGTTCTCAAAGTTCGTGAGGCTGTCATAGGCAGAGCGGCCGATGATAGATTGCGTGAGGGCGCGCAGGCTGAGGTGCAGCACGACTTGGTCGACTTCGTCAGCCGGCATCGTGATGACGACCTGCGCGATCGCAGGCTTCTGGGACGACGTCTGGACGCGGGTGTGGGGCATGGATCGATTCCTGTAATTTGGGAGGCCGGCGATCCGGATCTTCACGCATGAAGGGCCACAGCCGGCGGCGCCTTGTTGTGTCTGAAAGACAGACAGTCAGAAAGACAGCAAGACGACGGGCGGGCGAGGCTTGCGATATTGCCAGTATTCCGGACTGCCGATCTCACCTTCCGCGAGGAGCGGTGCGATGCCCTCTGGGGGAGTCGTGTGCTCCCCCTTGTAGACGGTGAAGAGACCCTTCACGTCATCGCAGGCGATCGCGAGCTCAGTCTCGTATTCGTCATCCCCTGCCACGATGTCCGCAAGGCGGGGGTCAGCTTCAGCAAAGGACGCGATGATCTCGTCACAGGCGCTGTCGGCATCCTTCGCATGGATGTGAAAGACATGCTCCTCGGTCTCGGTGCCCACACGGGCGCCGTCGACATCGAGTAGGCCGGTGCAGGTGGTGCGGATCACAGTGAAGGTGTTGGGCTCAGTGGCGGGCATCGGTCTCTCTCCTTGCAAGAGGCATCTATCGTCTGGGGATGGTCTGGGCATGCTCGGGCCTTCCCCTGTGTTGATGACATACCCGGGGCAACGCGCCTCGGGTATGTCGTAGTCTGGCAGCGTTGACCTAGCGGTGCTGGCAACCTGCGCTCTGGTAGATTTCCAGATCACGGGGCGTGACGATGCCGCAGCTTGCCCAGTAGTCCAGATAGTCCACGACGGGGGTCGGCACGTGATCGAGGTTCAGTTCCTCTGCCAAGCGGACGGGGGCGTTCAGCGCGTGAATATAATCCGCCAGCGTGAAGAACAGGCCTGTGCACCAGTCGATGCGGACGCAGGCTGTATCGCGGGCGATCTCGACGGCCTCGTGTGCGGCGACGAAGGCGTCTTCGATTTGGTCGGTCGCAACGGTCCAGTCGACGATCGGCTGGCCGGTGTCATCGCAGACGACGGCGCCGTCTTTCCAGCCGAGGATGTTCACCTTGTGCATGTGCTCGCTCATGGATGTCTCGCTTCTCTGTTTTTTCCGGACCCAGGCCCGCGTGGCGGCCGTCTCACCTATGAGATGGCTGACATGAGGGTAGGTCTTTTTGCCGTGTCCTGGTTGCGGTAAATTCCCCCCGGATCTAATACGGAAAAAAGCCGGCACACTCCACCAGGGAGTGGCCGGCTTCTAAGCATCATGAGATGCGACGCTTGCGGTTCTGCTGCCGGGCGACCTTCGCCTTGGCGTGGCGATCCGCGATCTTGCGCGCGCGGGCAGAGCCCGGGCGTGCCGCGGTGAAGCCCGGACCCGTCGTGTTGCGCACGTAGGGCGCTGCCGGATTGTCGGGTGCCAGAGCGTTCAGATCGAACATGCTGTGATCGTAGGGTGGCTCGTAGTGAACCTCAAAGCGCATCATGGCATCAATCCTTGTCAGGTGAGGAGGGGGTGGTCCGGTCAGGCGCTCAGGCGACCTTCGACAGGCCGAGATGCGTGCAGGCGGAGAGCAGGCTCTTCTTTGTCAGCAGCAGATCGAAGGCGACCTCGTTTGCAATCACATGGTAGACATCGTCCAGCGTGTCGGCGGCCTTGCGGATGGTCTGACCCGACAGGGTCAAGACCGAGATGCTGTAGAGCCAGGGCTTGTCCTTGTCGATGTCGACATCGTGGTGCCTGGTGGCGCTGTAGGACTTCCGGCCCAACGGGCAGTTATAGCCCATGCCCCACGCGTCGTTGTTCTCGTCGGCCGTCATCTCGTCGATGACGCGGGGCAGGATCTGCGCTGCGATCTCGGTCAGGCTGTCGGCGGTGAGGGCGACGACTGCGGTGGCGACGACTGCGGGAACGGGGGACTGATTGGTCATGCTTGATCCTCTTGATCTACGGACGTGTGGGTGGCTGTTGCCGGGCCCCAAGGAGCCCGGCGGAAGATGCTCAGGCGTAAGCTGCCTTTTGCATCTCGCGCTGGAAGCACCCGTCGAGGTAGTCGGCGAGGTCTTGCGGCGTCGTGACCCCGATCTCGGCCCAGTGGCTCAGATCCTCGGTCAGGGCCGAGACGAAGGTGCCCTCTTCGGGGAACTCCTCGGTGAGGCGTGCCTTGACGTTCTGGGCTGTGAGGTAGTCGGCCAGGCTGTCGAAGCGCGCGACGGCGGGCGACAGGCTGGCGGCGAAGACGTTGCCGCCGGCGGCGATGACGGCGGCGCGGAACACGCGCGTCGCGGACTCGAAGTCTTCGGTTTCGTGGATGCGGTCGACGACGGCGATGTCGTCCTCGTCCCAGACCAGCGAGCCTGCGGCGTCGAGGGCGAAAAAGATCACTTTGTGCATGGGTGCGATGGTCATTGGGAGATCCTCTTTCTGTCTGTCTTTCGGGGCACCCGCCATGTCGGCGGTCTCACCAATGAGACGGCCGACATGGCGGAGCCATTTCCGCGCGCCCGCGCGGTCCCCGCTGGTCCAACAGGATCAGCGCCTGACAAGGAAAAAGCCGGACCCGGCAGGGCCCGGCTGAATGCTTCGCTGCGTCAGTTGCGCATGAGATCCATCGAAATAGCGATTGGTGTTCCGATGGCGACACCCACAAAAAGATGCGTCCGGAATATCACCTCAGGCGGGGCGTAAGTCGCGCTGAAGTCTCCAGACAAAGAAAAAACAGATGCGAAAATCATAACGATTGCAATCGTCACGGCGATGACGAACGCCGGCACAGCTATGCGCTGGGCGGTGAGGGGGTCGGCATTTCGCCAGGGTGCGATTATCATGAGGTAAACTCCTCACACTTAACAACGGTGGTCGCCAATCAGCATCTTCTTCGATGAAGATGTAGATTTGGTGCGCCGGTCCGAAGCTTTTCATGACTGACGACGAATAGCCGGCCGGTCGACGCAGTTTAGGCAGGTTCGGGATAAGCATTGCCGGACGTGTCGAAACCATTCCCGGCGGGGGAGATATCGGGACCTTGCCAGAGTGTTTCGGGCTCCGAGTGTGGGCCCGGTTGGTCGAACCCGAAGTCCGCGTGCGCACCTTGCTCGTCGATCGTTCGCAGAAGATTATCGAACTCGTAAATCGCGTCCGGTGTGAAGGCACCCACCGCCACTTCGCGCGCTGTCGTGGCCCCAAGTTCATCTGCAAGGCGCAGCGAGGGGGCGGCGAAGGCTTGCTGCACGAGCGGCAGAGACGCAGGCGTCAGGGCCAGGATCAGCATGCGCAGCTTGATGTATTCGGCTGAGGCGAGGTGATGGTTTTCCTCGGGGGTCATGCTCTCGGAGAGGGCGCGGATGTGGCGGATGCGATCAGTCATAAAAACTCCTGTGCAGGGGGCTGAGTTGGCAAGATAGCGCAAGAGATAGCGTCAAAGATGGCGTCAGGACACGACCATGACGTAGGGCCAGATCGCATCTCGCACGCCAGCCGCAGTATCGGGAATCGTGACCCAAGGTGCCACCGGTCCGTCGTTAGTCTCCCGGTGATGCTTGAGCATCACTGCGGAGTGCTGCGACCATGCCTCACAGGCGTCACGCTTGGACAGCTTGAAGCCGAGGCCGCCCATCATGGTCACGATTTTCGTGACATCGTCTTCGTTGGGGATCGGGTCGCGGTGGCGGACGACGAGACGTGTGGATTTCGGCATGAAGATCCTCCTCAGGATGCGGTGACGCTGACTGGGTCGAGCGCCAGAATGGTGATGTTCGGCGTGCAGCGGTCGAGCTGCCGGGCGAGATCCTCGACGTGGCGCTCAAGGCAGTAGTAAGCGGTTATGACCGCGTCTTTAGACTGTCTGGCAGCATGCAGATCCGAGATGCGACACTCCATGGCAGCGAGGCGCAGCCGGAGCCGGTCGAGTCGCGGAAAATCCGGGGCTTGGGGCGTGGGCACCAGCCGAACGGGCAAGGCGGCCTTTAGTGCCGCACCCTGGTCGGTCAGACAGCCCCAGTCGATCTCGTGGTCGGGGTAGCGGGTCTGGAGGGCTGCGAGCAGCCGCGTGGCGTGGCCGCTGCGGCGCCGGTTTTTTGCGACCTTGATCATCTGGATCTGGGGCGCGCCGTCGTATTCGGAGAAGTTGAGCGACGCGATGCGCG
>NZ_JBMERN010000135.1:0-9354 GCF_049310965.1 Loktanella sp. DJP18
GGAGTGCTACAATTTCTTCAAGGCCGCTGGCTATGAAACTGATTGAACGCAACCCGCTCTAGTCATCGTAGCTTCCTTAAAAACGCAACGTGGCTCGGACGGCTTTTCCCCACGACTCATATTTGCTCTGGCGCTTGGCCTCGTCCATGTTCGGTACAAATTTTGTCTCGCAAGCCCATCCTGCAGCGAACGTTTCTTGGTCAGGATAGAGGCCGACTTGCATCCCCGCGAGCCATGCCACACCAAGGGCGGTCGTTTCTCGAATTTTGGGGCGGTCCACTGGGCTACCGATTATGTCGGACAAAAATTGCATCGCCCAATCGCAGGCCGACATTCCGCCATCAACGCGCAGGGTCGGCTGCAAACCCGTAGCTTTCCAGTCTGCGGACATCGCATCCAGCAAGTCACGTGTCTGATATCCTACGCTTTCCAAGGCAGCTTTCGCCAGTTCGGCAGGGCCAGTGGCACGTGTCAAACCAAAGGCGGCACCGCGACATTCAGCGTTCCAATAAGGTGCGCCTAACCCGACAAATGCAGGGACCAGAACAACATTCTGATGTGGGTCCGCCAGTTTGGCCAACACTTGGGTTTCGGCAGCGTCCCCTATGATATTCAGACCATCGCGCAACCATTGCACGACCGCGCCCGCCACAAAGATTGACCCTTCCAGCGCGTAGGTCGGCTTTCCGTCCAGCTGGTAGGCGATCGTCGTCAGCAGACGGTTCTCGGATACGACAGGCGTGTCACCCGTATTCAAAAGCGCGAAACACCCAGTTCCGTATGTCGACTTCATCATTCCGGGTTCAAAACAGGCTTGTCCCACTGTGGCGGCTTGCTGATCCCCCGCGACACCACAAATCGGAATCGACGCACCAAAGATTTCCGCCTGCGTAGACCCAAAATCTGCGGCGCAATCTTTGACCTCAGGTAGCATTTGAAGGGGGATATTCAGCAGGTCGCAGATTGTCGAACTCCAACGGCCTCTGCGAATATCGTACAGCAAGGTTCGTGCAGCGTTAGTGGCATCGGTGGCGTGGACCTTGCCGCCAGTCAGTCTCCAAATCAAATAGCTGTCCACGGTGCCGAACAGCAATTCGCCCGCCTGCGCGGCGGCCCGGGCGCCGTCGATGTGATCCAGCATCCATTTGACCTTGGTGCCTGAAAAATATGGATCGATCAGCAACCCAGTCCGGTCAGTGAACATCTTTTCGTGTCCGGCAGCGCGCAGGTCATCGCAGATCGCAGCAGTCCGCCGGTCCTGCCAGACAATCGCGTTGTGGATCGGCTCTCCAGTTTTCCGGTTCCAGATGACCGTGGTTTCACGCTGATTGGTAATGCCGATGGCCGCTATGCTTTCGGCATTGATTCCCGCTTTCTCGATGACCGCGCGGCAGGTGCTCGCCGTAGTGGACCAAAGGTCGGATACATCATGCTCTACCCAGCCGGACTGGGGAAAATGCTGCGGAAATTCTTGTTGCGCGGTGGCGGTTATCTTCAGCTTTTCATCGAACAGGATCGACCGACTGGACGTAGTACCTTGGTCGATAGCCAGAATATAAGTCATGTGATCCCCCTACCCGCAGTCGCAAAAAAGCCGGGGCGCATGCGATGTGCCCCGGCCGGTGTTATCGGTTTAGTTGTTCCAGGACGCGACGAGTTCGTCGTAACCGATGGTCATCGGCTCTTCGTCTTCATTTTCCAGCTTGGGCTTGGGGGCGCCCGGCTGTTCGTCCAGCCAATAGGATGCGTCCTGCGGCTCGTTCAGCACGGGGCCAAGATCGCCCTGGATGCCGGCACGTTCCAGACGTTCCATCACGCTTTCCATGTCAGCACACAGTTGGTCCAGCGCTTCTTGGGATGTCTTTGCACCAGACATGGCGTCGCCGATGTTCTGCCACCACAGCTGTGCCAACTTCGGATAGTCAGGCACGTTGGTGCCGGTGGGGGACCAACGCACGCGATCGGGCGAGCGATAGAATTCCACCAGACCGCCCAGCTTGTCAGCGCGCTCCGAGAAGTGGTCTGAGTTGATCGTCGACTCGCGGATAAAGGTCAGGCCCACATCGGATTTCTTCACGTCGACAGTCATCGACGTGACGAATTGCGCATAAAGCCATGCGGCCTTTGCGCGATCCACCGGGGTCGATTGCATCAGCGTCCAGCTGCCCACGTCTTGATAGCCGACCTTCATGCCCTCTTCCCAATAGGCGCCGTGCGGGCTGGGGGCGAGGCGCCATTTCGGCGTGCCGTCCTCGTTCATTACCGCATCCGACGCGACCAGCGGTGCGACGAAGGTGGTGTACATGAACATCTGCTGCGCGATGTTGCCCTGTGCCGGGACGGGTCCCGCCTCGGAGAACGTCATGCCGGCGGCGGAGGGTGGCGAGTAGTCCTTGAGCCACTTGATCGCCTTGTCGACCGCATAAACCGACGCGGGCGAATTCGTGGCACCGCCACGAGTCACGCAGGCACCTACGGGCTGGGAGTTTTCGTTGACGCGGATACCCCATTCATCGACAGGCAGGCCGTTGGGCTCGCCCTTGTCGCCCATACCAGCCATGGACATCCACGCGTCGGTATAGCGCCAGCCAAGGCTGGGGTCTTTTTTGCCGTAGTCCATGCTGCCATAGACCGCATCTTCGACACCCATGCGCGACAGATCGCGGCCGGTGAAGAATTCGGCGATGTCTTCATAGGCGGACCAGTTGACCGGAACGCCCAGATCGTAGCCGTACTTTTCCTTGAAGTCGGCCTTGTTCTGTTCGTCGTTGAACCAGTCGTACCGGAACCAGTAAAGGTTCGCGAACTGCTGGTCGGGCAGCTGGTAAAGCTTGCCGTCAGGTGCCGTGGTGAAGTCCAGACCGATGAAATCGTCCAGGTTCAGGGTGGGCGAGGTCACGTCGGCACCTTCGCCGGCCATCCAGTCGGTCAGGTTGCGGACCTGCTGATAGCGCCAGTGCGTGCCGATCAGGTCGGAATCGTTGACATAGGCGTCATAGATGTTCTCGCCGGACTGCATCTGCGTTTGCAGCTTTTCGACGACGTCGCCTTCGCCGATTAGGTCGTGGGTGACGTTGATTCCGGTGATCGCGGTGAAGGCAGGTGCCAGCACCTGGGATTCGTATTCATGCGTCGTGATGGTTTCCGACACGACGTTGATGTCCATGCCGACAAACGGCTGGGCCGCGTCGATGAACCACTGCATTTCGGCTTCCTGATCCGCGCGGGACAGGGTGGACACATCGCCGATTTCCGCGTCCAAGAACGACGTGGCGGCAGCCATGTCGGCCCAGGCGGGTTGGGTCATGGCAAGTGCCAGCCCCAGCGCGGTGGATGATTTCAACAGGACGTTCATTACAGGTTTCCTCCCTTTAAGATTGAACGTGGGCGATCCGGCGCGGTGGTCTGCGCCGGGATTTGACGTGGGCTAGACCCAGCGGAACACCGCAAAGGCATAGACCAGACAGACGAATAGCGCGTAGGGCTGCGGGCCAAGCGCCAGCCCCAGCCACGCGAGATTGATGAAGGCGGACCCCAGCAGCGTGATGAACAGCCGGTCGCCGCGCGTGGTTTCGATCCGCAGGACGCCGGTGCGAGGCACTTCTGGGAATTTGATCGCCAAAACCGTGAAGGTGGTCAGCAGGGCCGCGATGACTCCGAAGAACGCGGCGGTGGGCCAGGTCCATGCCATCCAGTCAAGCATTTGAAGCTCCTTCCATTTGGCGCATCACACCCGCCCCAGGGCAAAGCCCTTGGCGATGTAGTTGCGCACGAAATAAATCACCAAGGCCCCCGGCACAATGGTCAGGACTCCGGCGGCGGCCAAGACACCCCAGTCGACACCGGCGGCACCGACGGTGCGGGTCATGGTGGCGGCAATCGGCTTTGCATCGACCGAGGTCAGCGTGCGCGACAGCAGCAGTTCGACCCATGAGAACATGAAGCAGAAGAAGGCCGCGACGCCGATGCCAGAGGCGATCAGGGGTGTGAAGATTTTCACAAAGAACGCCGGGAAAGAATAGCCGTCGATATAGGCGGTCTCGTCGATTTCTTTAGGAACGCCACGCATAAAACCTTCGAGGATCCAGACCGCGAGGGGCACGTTGAACAGGGTATGCGCCAAGGCGACGGCGATATGGGTGTCGAAGAGGCCGACACTGGAATAGAGCTGAAAGAACGGCAGCGCAAAAACGGCGGGCGGGGCCATCCGGTTGGTCAGCAGCCAGAAGAACAGGTGCTTGTCACCCATAAAGCTGTAGCGGCTGAAGGCATAGGCGGCGGGCAAGGCCACGGCGAGGCTGAGCGTGGTGTTCATCACGACGTAGATCAGCGTGTTCACGTAGCCCATATACCAGCTTGGGTCGGTCAGGATCGTCTCGTAGTTCGCGAAGGTCAGGTTGCGCGGAAACAGTGAGAAAGCCCCGAGGATCTCGGAGTTGGTTTTCAGGCTCATGTTCAGCAGCCAGTAGATCGGCAGCATCAGGAACAGCAGGTAAATCCCCATCACCACCGCCCCGCCCGTAGGCCGGAACCGGCGCGACGTGGTGCGGGGTTTTTCGATAGTCATCTCGCCGGTGGGGGTGACGACGTCTGGCATTGCGGTATCGGTCATTTACTTGCCATCCCTTTTGTCGAGCGTGGTCATCACGGTGTAGAATACCCACGAAATCGCCATGATGACGAGGAAATACATCAGGCTGAACGCGGCGGCTGGGCCAAGGTCGAATTGTCCCAGCGCCATCTTGACCAGGTCGATGGACAGGAAGGTCGTCGTATTGCCCGGCCCGCCCCCGGTGACGACGAAAGGTTCGGTGTAGATCATGAAGCTGTCCATGAACCGCAGCAGGATCGCGATCATCAGGACGCCCGCCATCTTGGGCAGCTCGATATACCGGAACACGGCCCAGCGGCTGGCCTGATCGATTTTGGCTGCCTGATAATAGGCATCGGGGATCGACCGCAGACCGGCATAGGCCAGCAGGGCGACCAGCGATGTCCAGTGCCAGACGTCCATGACGATGACCGTGACCCAGGCGTCAAAGGTGTTCTGGGTGTAGTTGTAGTCGATCCCAAGTGCCGCCAGCGTGTGGCCCAGCAGGCCGATATCGACGCGCCCGAAGATCTGCCAGATCGTGCCGACCACATTCCACGGAATCAGTAGCGGCAGGGACATGACGACAAGGCAGAAGGACGACCAGAACCCCATTTTGGGCATGTTCAGGGCGACGTAGATGCCCAGCGGCACCTCGATCGCCAGAATGATGGCGGAAAACATCAACTGACGGCCCAGCGCGTTCCACATGCGGTCCGAATGCAGCATGTCGTCGAACCAAGACAGGCCCGCCCAGAAGAACTGGTTGTTGCCGAAGGTATCCTGCACGGAATAGTTCACCACGGTCATCAGCGGGATGACGGCGGAAAAGGCAACAAGGATCAGGACCGGCAGGACTAGAAACCACGCCTTTTGATTGACGGTCTTGTTCATGCGGCGGCCCCCTGCGGGATAATACGCCAGTCGTCGGCGTAGACGTTGATCCCGCCGGGCGCAAAGGTGATGCGGTTGGTGTCAGCGGCGATATTTTCGCCCTCAGCGGCGACAGCGCTGATTTCCTTGCCGCCAACGTCAAGGCGCACGATCTTATGGCGACCCACGTCTTCGATCCGGCGGATGGTGGCGGGGATGCCGTCGCTGCCCGATGACAGGCGGATGAATTCAGGGCGCACGCCAAGCTGCGTTTTGCCCGTCGCGGCATAGGACCCGTCCAGCTGCACGGTGGCATCGCCGACGCGGGCGACGTTGCCGTCAATCTGCGCGTCGAACAGATTCATGCCGGGCGATCCGATGAAATAGCCGACGAAGGTATGCGCTGGACGCTCGAACAATTCCTGCGGCGTGCCGATCTGCACAACGCGGCCATCATACATCACGACGACTTTGTCGGCAAAGGTCAGCGCCTCTGTCTGGTCGTGGGTCACATAGATCATCGTGTGACCGAAATCGTGATGCAGCTTTTTCAGCTGAGTGCGCAGTTCCCACTTCATATGGGGGTCGATGACCGTCAGCGGCTCGTCAAACAGCAGCGCGTTTACGTCCTCGCGAACCATGCCGCGGCCAAGGGAAATCTTTTGCTTGGCATCCGCGGTCAGCCCGCGCGCCTTGTGGTCCAGCTGCGCTTCCATGTCGATCATGGCCGCGACCTTTTGCACGCGGCGCTTAATCTCTGCCGTGTCCATTTTGCGGTTCTTCAGCGGAAAGGCCAGGTTTTCGCGCACGGACATCGTGTCGTAGACGACGGGAAACTGGAACACCTGCGCGATATTGCGATCGGCGGTAGGGGCGGTGGTGACGTCTTTGCCGTCAAACAGAACGCGGCCCTGTGACGGAATCAGCAGGCCGGAAATGATGTTCAGCAAGGTCGACTTGCCGCAGCCGGAGGAGCCGAGCAGCGCGTAGGCTTCGCCATCCACCCAGTCGTGGTTCAATTCCTTCAGTGCGAAATCGGATTCCTTCTGTGGATTTGGCAGGTAGGAATGCGCCAGATTATCTAGTGTGATCTTGGCCATGCTACGCGGCCTCCGCATAGGGGGCAGTCGCGGCAAGGGTGCCGTCCTGCGCAAACAGATAAATCCGCGAGGGGTCCAGATAGACCTGCAACGCCTGACCCGGTTTCAGGTCGCGCACGCCGTGGATCAGGCCAACCCAGCGGGCGTCGCCGTGGGTCAGGTGAACAAAGGTCTCTGATCCCGTAATCTCGACCACGCTAAGCGTCGTATCAAAACCCATCGCACCAGCACTGGCTTCTAGCGTCAGGTGGTTCGGGCGGAAGCCGACGGTATAGTGCCCATCAACCACGTCTGCGGTGGTGGGCATTGTTTCGCCCGCGCCAAAGTGCATCAGATTGCCGCGCTTTTCGACCTTCAGAAAGTTCATCGGCGGGTCAGAGAATACGCGCGCTGTCGTCGCATCGCCGGGCTTGCGGTATACCTCTGCCGTCGGGCCGAATTGCGTGACGCGGCCTTCCCACAAGGTGGCACAGTTGCCGCCCAGCAGCAGGGCCTCTTCCGGCTCTGTTGTGGCGTAGACAAAGATTGAGCCAGATTCCGCAAAGATACGCGGAATTTCGGCGCGCAGTTCTTCGCGCAGTTTGTAGTCAAGGTTTGCCAAAGGCTCGTCCAGCAAAACAAGGCCAGCGTTCTTGACCAGCGCCCGCGCCAGCGCGCAACGCTGCTGCTGGCCGCCCGACAATTCCAGCGGCTTGCGCTGCAACATTGGCGTCAGCTGCATCAGTTCAGCCGTTTCGCGCACGCGGCGGTCGATTTCGGCCTTATCCAGACCCATCAACTTCATCGGGGACGCAATGTTGTCGTAGACCGTCATCGCCGGGTAGTTGATGAACTGTTGGTAAACCATCGCGATCTTGCGGTCCTGCACGCGCTGGCCGGTGACATCGTCGCCATTCCAGAAAATGCGGCCCTTGGTCGGCGCATCAAGACCCGCCAGCAGGCGCATCAGCGTTGTTTTACCCGACGATGTTGGCCCCAAAAGCACGTTCATCGTGCCCTTTTGCAAGGTCAGCGTCGTGGAATGGATAAAGGTCTGCGCCCCCACGACATAGCTGACGTCTTTAAACTCGAGAGTCATGCGATGTCCTTTCTCTTTGCGCGCGCTGCGGTCATGTAGATGTCCAATGCAGCAGCGTCGGTCTGGCGCAGGCCAAGCTTGCTACGGCGCCACAGGATGTCCTCGGCTGTGCAGGCGAATTCTTGGGTCATCAGCCAGTCGACCTCTGCCGACGTCAGGGTGGCGCCAAAATCCTGCCCCAGATCGGCGGCAGCCTTGGCCTCGCCCAGGATCAACGCCGCATCGGTGCCGTAGGCGCGGATCAGACGCCGCGCCCAGCGTTCATCCAAAAAAGGATACTTCGCCATCAGATCAGCGATCAGCTTAACCACATTGCCAACAGGGAAATCACCGCCGGGCATCGCCACGCCAGCGGTCCAAGGGCCGCGCTTGACCTCTAGGCGCTGGCCGATTTTGTCCAGCGCGCTTTCGGCCAGACGACGATAGGTTGTGATTTTGCCGCCAAAGATGTTCAGGGCTGGGGGCCCGGCACTGTCGTCTAGTTTCAACGTATAATCCCGCGTGGCCGCCGTGGCAGAGCTTGCTCCGTCGTCATACAGCGGCCGCACGCCGGAATAGGTCCAGACGATGTCGTCGGTGGTGATCTGTTCTTTCAAATATCCGTTCACAAAGTCGATCATGTACTGCTGCTCTTCTGGGGTGCAGACCGGTTTGACCGACGCGTCGGGGTGTTCCTGATCCGTGGTGCCGATCAGGGTAAAGTCGGTTTCATACGGGATCGCAAACATGATGCGCCCGTCAGTGCCTTGAAAGAAGTAGCATTTGTCATGGTCAAACAGGCGGCGTGTCACGATATGACTGCCGCGCACAAGACGCACGCTGTCTTGGCTGTTGGACCGGATTTGCTGGCGCAGAATGTCGCCAACCCAAGGGCCGCCAGCGTTCACGACCATGCGGGCGCGAATGGTGCGGGTGGCACCTGTATCAGTATCCTGCAGCGTCACGGTCCAGATGCCGTCCGCCGCATCGGCAGACACGACCTTTGTGCGGGTCAGAACCGTGGCCCCGCGCAGCGCGGCGTCGCGGGCGTTCAAGGCGACAAGGCGCGAATCCTCGATCCAGCAATCGCTGTATTCATAGGCCTTGGTGAACTTGTCATTCAGCGGCGCGCCCTCTGGCCCGGTGGTCAGGTCGACCGTGCTGGTCGACGGCAAAATCTGGCGGCCGCCCAAGGTGTCGTACATGAAAAGGCCAAGACGGATCAGCCAAGCGGGGCGGCACCCCTTCATCCACGGCATTACAAAGGACAGCAGCTTGGACGTCGGCGTGTCGCCTTCAAACCGCATATCGGCGTGATAGGGCAAAACAAAGCGCATCGGCCAGCTGATATGCGGCATAGCCCGCAGCAGCGTTTCACGCTCGATCAGCGCCTCGCGGATAAGGCGGAATTCGAAATATTCCAGATAGCGCAAACCGCCGTGGAACAGCTTGGTCGAGGCAGAAGACGTGGCCGAGGCCAAATCATTCATCTCGGCGAGAGTCACGGTCAGGTCCCGCCCAACAGCATCGCGCGCAATGCCGCAGCCGTTAATGCCGCCGCCAATGACCAAAAGGTCGACAATATCGCTATTATCCAATGATGCCTCCCTGGCCATATCTAAGTCACGAACCTCCACACCCGTGCCTTCCCCCCAGTAAGTACTCAAACGTTCCCCCAGTCAATAACGAATGTTCGTTTACGTTCGATTTTGAGTTTGTCTTTGTTTTATACT
>NZ_JBMERN010000136.1:0-9250 GCF_049310965.1 Loktanella sp. DJP18
GAATCAGTGGCCGGATGACCCCGGAATACGCATCTCAATCAAGCGTGACGTTTCGATAGAGATCCGCGGGCCTTTCCAGAGCTTCGATGAACCAACGACAGATCAAGGGGAGCGAGTTGCAGTGACTGTTTCAGCTGAAGCCGGGTCATATCGGGTTCGAGACAAGATCGCTTTGCCAGCCGGATCTTCAGAGGCCATGCTTGAGGCTCGCATCCAAAAGACCTTGCCTGATCTTCGCCGTCTTGGTGATAATTGAATACTGAGTGTCGATCGGAAGTCCGATGTGGTGATCTTCCCTCGATCGCTCGGTGAACATGATCTCGTGGCCGCCCTGACCAGCAAGAAGGTATCACTGACCTGAAGGTCACCTTTAGTCTATTCCTGGGTAATGCGGTTTTGTGTGCGCATCTAGGTAGGTCCAGAAATGGGCCAGCCTCGCCTTCGCTCAATTCTCTCGAAGACGCTTGCATGGCAGCCGCACCGATCGCGGATCGTCAGGGCGTCCGGCCGTGGTCAAAGAGGCGCGAAGACCGCAGGACCGACACTCTATGATGTATGCACCGCAGCGCAGGGCCGGATAGGGCAAAGTCACCTTGCATGCGGGCTTGCGATTATTGGTCGCGTCTACGTCCTTACCCTCGGGATACACAGGGTCCGGCAAACATCGCGGTTCGCGGCCGTGGTCGATCCAGTCGACAGTGTGCAAGGGTTGGTCAGCCATGGGCGCTTCGTTCATTTGCGGCACGTCACTGACGCCGCTTGCGTATTTAACCCTCAGGAAGGTTGCGAAACAATAGCAAAAGCGACACCGTGCAATCATTCTATCGTGTCGGATGTGTGCTGGCGCAACCGTCAGCACATCACCCCTGCCGCGAGCTGCAAGTGGTGTCAGCAGACAGGCTGCCGGTCCGGACGCTGCAATTGCGATGATTTGGATGTATCGTGGTTTTTGCCGGCCTGAGCTGGTCAGGACCGAGCATGGCTTCATCGATGCTGAGACGTGGCGCGCCATCAAGTCCGGTAGAAGGCAACCTTCAACTTTGGTTCGAGCTGTGATAGGCGGTCGAAGTCAGCGACGTTCTTTGTCAGGATGAGCAAGCCCTCCTGTGCTGCTTGTGCGGCAAGCATGCCATCCATGAGCGCTTTGCGTCGCTGTGCATCGTTATATCCAAGCACACGCGCCATGACGCCTGCCATGATCGCACCCCGCATCTTCACTTGCGGTGAGGGGGTGAGAATGTGTCGGTCTGGTATCTCAGAGAGGAGGTCCTCAATGACCTGCAACGCATTCGCGGTGCGTGTATCGGCAGGATCAAGGCGACCGAAAGGAAAGCAGATCTCTGACATGGCCAGCGATGAATGGAAGATGCTTCGCGCGACGACGCGGTCTTCCACATCCGCCGGCAAACGACCCCTCAACTGATCTATTTAGACACATGTATCCAGAAGAAGTGGCTCACCGAGGAGTGGCGTATCTGAAAGGAAGGTGAGGTCGTCATCCTCGCGTGTGGGAAGTTCGTTGGCCCGTCTTGCAGCGCGGGTAGATCGCAGAAGCTTAACTGTATCCAAATCTTGCGTCCGTCAGACTTCGAGATCAATGTCGGCCGGCACGCGTCCGCGCGCCCGGGAAAAAGCCTCCGGAAAGCCATCTTCTGCCGCCAGGTTTGCGATCGCCAGTTCGACCAGCGCACTGGTCGACTCCACGCCCGATCGCTCCCGGGCAAGTCGCAATAGCTCGGGATTGATCCGAGCTGTCACAGTTTCTGTCTTCCGTTCAAGAAGACTGCGGTCGCGGACGCTTTCAAGGACGATGGCGAACCGTCTCCGCATAGCCCCAAAGCCCGTGTCGCCTGCCTGTTCGCCCTGGCCCATATTGTACCCTGTCGCTCAATAGGACTGATGTAATACATAATGCCTGAATTGTCCAACGCTTTACTCATTCTTGGCAGTTTGACATTCATTGAGCTGATCGACGACTTGGCTGAATGATCCGCCTGCGGCGTGCTGTTGAACCCATAGGCAGGCCCGATCCTCATCTTGCGGACGGCCGCTCTCTAAATTGCGGGCGCTATGACCCCGATGTGTCCTGGTTTTCGCCAACCTGGGCGGACCCAGGTTGCATTGTTACATTTTCTGTTGCGGTGAAAACTTCTTGTGTCAAATACCGAGAGCCTGCCTCCGAAGATACATGACGACATCTTTCGTAGCCAATGCATCTGCAATGCCACGGTGACTGGGCTTGTGGGAACTACCAACGAAATTTGCTACGGTTGCCAATCGATGATTTGGAAGGTTTGAGAGCATCTCGCGCGACATTTCCAGTGTGCAGTGCGTGTCCAGCTTGCGAACTGCGGAAGACCCAAGGACGCGCGCTACGTTGCTTTCTATCATTTTTCGGTCAAATGACGCATTGTGAAAGAACACCGGAGCTTCACCAACAAACTCATAAAATTCTTTGTAGACGCCATTTGGGTCTTGTCCTGTTGCTTTTATTTCCGAATCACTTATGCCCGTAAGCTCAACTATCTTTTGTGGCAGTTTCCCTCTATATTTTATCAGACGACTAAAGCTATGGATTTGACCCCCATCGATATTAAATCGAATCGCTGAAATTTCGATTATACGATGGCTCTCCGTGTTGAGGCCTGTTGTTTCGCAGTCAGCTACGATAAATTCACCCATCGACGCATGAATAGCTGCAAGTGTTTTTTGCTTCCGACTTCTTGAAGTATATTCCTTTTTTCGTATCCTCCTCAACTCCAAATGAATCTTGTCCTGTTCTTCAGGTCCCTTGCCCCGAACATCATCAAATTTCTTTTGTAGCCTCAAATATTCAGGCCTGTTGTGGTTGTATCTATCTTCGGAATCCTTAGCTTTTCTTGACGCCTCTACACTTTCTAAGAATTTCAGTAGCGCAAACGCAATCACCGCTATTATAAATACTGCTAAGAAGATCATGTGGTTTCCTATCTTTCTGCTATTTACGCTAAAATAGGAGAAAGATTGAGGAACTGCATGTGTGGTCTATTTGCTTGAATCATCTCATCTCCGTAGCACATCCCATCACTCGATGTGTCCTGGTTTTCCCAAACCTAGGCGGACCGTGCGCAGGCGCCCCCGGAGGATCTGTAGCGAACAGATCGCCGAAAACGAGACCGAATGCGTAATCAGTAAGACGCAATCGCTGCTGTCTGTTGCTCCCTGATGCGCTCTTCAGCAAAATCAAGGTAATCAGCAGACACGTCGAACCCGAGTCCCGGCAGACCGAGTTTTTCAGCCGCCACCAGCGTGGTTCCCGTGCCTACGAATGGATCGAGAACGAGGGCTGGCCCGCGCGGGGTCTCAAGCCCGCTGAGTCGCAGGCACATATCTGGCAGGGATTCAGGAAACGTGGCCGGGTGATTGCCGCGTCCGGTGCGTCTGGATCTGACGGTCTTGTAAGGCAGGTGCCAGACGTTTCCGCGACAGCGGACATTTTCGGTGTGGCCGAACCTCGCGATGTTCGATGCGTGCTCAAACGGAACCCCGACAGCCAGTCGATCGAGGCGCACGGTGCCATCGTGGGTGAAGTGGAAAAGGTGCTCGAAGTTATGGTTTATGAACCGCGGCGAGTTGATGGGCTTGAAGTGACCGAAGGTCTTCTCGGCCGCCTCGACCCAAAGCGATTTTGTCCAGATGATGTTGTTTTGAAGAACGAAGTATTTCTGGAAGACGGCCATGACTTGGTAGGGGATTGTGGGGTCTTTGAGGGATGATCCCATATTCAGGAACAAAGAGCCGTCTGTCGCGAGAACCCGCGCCATACCGGCCGCTGCTTGATCGATCCATGACAGGTAATCGTCGCGGGTCGCGCCATCGTCATAGCGGTCATAGGCAATATCGAGATTGTAGGGCGGCGAGGTCACAATGCGATCTACTCTGCCGGCGGACAGGCTTTTCATACCTTCGATGGCACATCCTTCAAAAAGGCGCTGCTGCCCGATGACGCGCGATGATGCGGCCTCAAATTTGTGGTCGAGAATTGTCACTGGATTTCCCTTTTTGAGGAAATAGGTCTCTGTGCGGGAGGTCGATAGAACCTTTTTTTTTGAAACGATTGCCCTGCTGTCGTCTGGGCCCAAACCTCACCACAAAGAAATGTCAGGTCCATCCTGGGTGTGGTGGTTTCCGGTGATCCGGAGGGCAAATTTGTCGTCCAACATCATTCCCGGTTCCACTCGAGGGCGGGACGACCTTCGCATCAAACGCCCTGGATCTTAGGTCTGAGATATTTTCCAGAACCAAGGTGATCTGGGCGTTGGGCAGAAAAGCGGATCAAAGGGCGCAAACTTACTGTTTACGCTCCAGGCCAGGCACTGACGGCTGCGTCGATGATGTCTGGGTCGCTCACACTCCATGCATGACTTAAGCGCGCGGCTTGGGTCATACGAGATCGGCGAGCCAGCGCCTTCTTTCGTGACTTATAGGCGCAGACAGTGCCGTCGTATGTGGTGTTCCATCGCGCACAAAGTGCAAGCAGCTGTTGGTGCTTGATGGTGTCGGGCTCGCCACCAGATGCGATCGCCTCAACGAAACGCATGCGGCGCGTGGTTGGGTCAAACAAGACAATGTCGGGTATGGCATCACCCCGGTCGAGACTAAAGCCGCACTCAGCAAGATCGTTCTGCCGTCCGCCGGCGCTGAGACTTCCTCCATCACTGTCGATCCAGATAAGGTCGAACCCCGCGTGAAACTTGGGGAGATGCTCGGCGATGACTCGTTCCAGGATCATCATATGCTCTGAGGCTTCACAACTGCCGCGCGCGTCATCCTCAGGATCGGACGGAGAGTGGAGGCCGTTCTTGAGACCGGTAAGGTAGTCTTCGAAGTCATGAGGCGCACCGATAAGTGCTTCGATAGTGGCCTTTGAAAGACGGTAGCCGTTGTCCGATGAGTTCGGCACAAGGTGGGACCGGTGCACTTTGTTGCCGCGTCGGATGACGCATTCGACAACGCCGATCACCCGCAATGGTCGAATGCGCTCATCGCGAATATGCTCACGGTCACTCGAGTGCTTCTCGATGAGTTCGTGAATGCGCTGACCGATATGATCGGTCGTTGCACAATGAGCAAAAGACAGACCCCGGGCATTTTTCCACGAAAATCCAGTAGGAGCCTGTGTTGAAAGTAGGGCTACGATAGCCCATGAGGATGGAACTCCGGCAACCTCTGCAATGGCGCGGCAGCGATCATGAAGGAGGTCGCGTGGAACCGCGGCACCCCCTTCCATGATCACGTTTTCCGAGCCCTGCGCCACGATTTTTCCATTCCTTAAGTTCAGGAATGAAGTGGGATCAACGCCTTTGACGCGGAAACATATTCTTGCTCAATGGGTGATCCTTCAGGGACCAGGGGCTTAGCCTTTGGATGCCTTCCCCACTGTTTGGTCACTCGGGTCGAGCTAAATCAGCGACTCAAGCCGACCAAGACCGCCGGTCCTTTGCGGCTGAGGTCGAAGGGTCCGACATACTGTCTTCGTCAAATTCGGCATTTTGCGACGGTAGCTTAGATTTTTCTTGCGCATTTGGCGTATCGTGTATGGTTGAGCATAGTCTTGAAGTTCAATTCAGAGGAAAGCGATATGCCCACCTTGTCGAAAGCCACTGGCCTGAAGAATGATGCGGTATCGACGCGACTTTTCGCGTCATTGGGTGTGACACCAATCGTAAAATCAGAGGCTCTTGCACGGGCTCGTAAAGATCTTTTATCTCGCCTCGCTCCGTCGGCACCGAAGGAGCAGCTGGGATACCATCCTGTATGCAGTGCGCCGTTTTGTGCTGTCGTAGCAACAGACGCCTGGAGACACTTCGAGACAGGTCTTGGCGACGGCGACGACTTCAATCTCTTTTACGGCCCGATGGGACAGGCAATCCTGCATCAGGCCGGCACGGAGTTCATGTCGTGCGTGCTCGATATTCCCGCTCCCGACGACAAGAGTCAGGTGGCTCTGGAGGCTGCGATGAGCGCGGGATCTGAACAGTCGATCATCGCTGCGACAAAGCTGTTGGATGTCAGGCGGGTAGAGCACCTCGGAGCGACGATTCTAAGGCTGATCGAAATCGGCCTTGCACAAGATGTGCAATTTTTGCGGTCTGATCGTGGGTTCGGGAAGTTGCAGGGGCATTTCCTGGTCGGCGATGTCCTATTTACGCTATCAAAGCTCCCATTTTGGCAACTTCTTGCGACGTGCAGAGAGCACGGCGCAACAACAGTCTGTGTTGTGCAAGAACTTGACCAAGGACCAAACCCCGAGCCAAACAGACACCTTGTCAAAATGATCTCGCGGAAAGTTGGTGATGACGAAGTGTCATTCGATGTGGGTCAGCCTGGTGCCGCTCGCCTGTCATTTTTCTCCGTCAGAACGGCAGTCGATCCGGACGGTGCTCTGAAAGATCTTGTTGAGGCGCTTACGGCAGCGCAGAGGGCAAAGATTCAGGACGTTGTGGATCATATGGGGCAGATAGCACAGAAGGTGACGCGCGGTGACGGGAGTTAACCACCGGCGCCGACGCGGCCGCTGCACACCTGGAGATCCGACCGCCGAAGCACTGACCTTGCATGGGACGGCTATAAGCGTTATATTTTAGATGTTCATATCATTTATAGGTGACGCACATGGCGAACACATCCAGCAGCTTTGCTCACAATGAGATGGCGTCGCGTCGCGTCAGGAATAACCCTGTCTTCAAATCTCGTAGGAGTGCGATGACAGCTTTCGGCTCAATCGATGTAAATGTTGCGGTAAAGATCGATCATAGCGATCTCGACCTGGCTTCAATCTTCGATGATCTTCAATCTGCGCTCAACATGCGCGGTGGTCCCATCCTCGATATTGAGAGTCTGATGAAGACTGCGCGCACAAGCTTAAAACAATCCGTGGAAAAGGCTCTTGGGGCCAGCTTTGCACAGGAGTTCAATGAGATCGTTGGAGCCTATCGAGACATGCTCGAACGCAGGATGGCCTCCGGTCAGGACGAGGCGATTTCCCGCGCGTTGACCCGGGCGACATTGCAGACCGAGGTTCTCTCATCGGCGAGTATGGTCGACCAATCGCAAGCCTGCGATTTGCTTGGCTTGTCAGGCACCAATCCGTCAGCATCCCTGAAGCGCTACGAGGCCAAGGACAAGATCCTGCGCTTCGATCTGCGCGGGAAGGCTGTCTATCCATTCTTTCAGTTCGATGTGGCCGAGCGTCGCATAGAGCCGACACTTCTCACTCTTCTGGGTATGCGCACAGACGACTGGGGTGGGAGGATGGCCTTACTGCATTGGTTGACGCGTCCAAATCTCAGTCTTGGCGGGTCTAAGCCTTGTGATGTGCTGGCGGCGCAGACCGATGGTGTCGTGCAGTCCTTTGCCGCCGAGATCGCGGAGCCGTTAAACGGATGACGTCTTTCACGATCGACATTCCAGATCCTGCAACTCTGAAGGCGTCGCGGGCGACATACCGCGATCTTCCCGCTGGAATTGAGCTGCACCGCATCCATTCCAGCAACTTCGGCGCCACAGAGTTCAACGGCACGGAATACGGCAACGCTAGGTTTTCGCCCATTCGACGTCCCGACGACACGATCATCCCCACGATCTACGCCGCCCAGACCTTTGAATGTGCTATCAGTGAGATTATTCTGCGCAGTCCTGATGTGTGTTCTATAGACCCGGCGACAGGCGCATCGGTCAGTATTGTCGTCAGGCCCTACAAGTGGCGTGCTTCAGTGCATTCGACGCTTCAATCGACCAGAAATCTGCGACTTGTCGATCTCACGGTCCAGGGCCAGCGACGCCTGGGCGTAGACAGGAACGCCTTGCTTGCAGGGCCGACTGCGACCTATTCCACGACGCGCGCGTGGGCGGAGGCTATTCATCGGGACTGCCCTGGCGCCCACGGCCTACACTACACATCCCACCAGTTTGGCCCGACCTTCGCTATCATGCTTTTCGGAGACCGGGTTCCAGATGCCATTGTCGCCATAGCGCCAAGCCGGTCCGTAGCAGACCCGGCCTGTGACCGTCAGATCAGGGTGCTGGCGCAATCGTTCGGATATGAATACGAGGATCTCTGATCCAGGATCTCGCGCCGACTTGCTCACTTGGTATTCGGATTTGGATCTTGGTGCGGCGGACGAGATCCTGTCCGATCCGCGGCTCTTTGCGCATGAGGTTGTCGATGCCCGTCCCGGGCGGCAGCCGAGGGAATGGGGCGATGTTCGGGAGCATTTGCGCGATTTCATGATCCGGCAGACCTTCGAGGAGGGCAATTGGGTCAGATCCTGCATGCTTTGTTGGAATAACGGTGGGCGACAGAATGAGCATGACATCCACTGCTACGCCAGGAATGGTCGGGGCTGGGTGTCATCGAGCGCCACTGGGTGTGTGTCCTTCGATCCTGCGTCGACAGGAACGAGGTGGAGAGGATCTTTGCCGAAAAACTTCGCTGACGCAGGGGTAGATTGTGCCCGGCCAAAGCATTAATACCGATCAGGAAGCCCTGGATTTCAATCTGGGGAGCATCACTACTGTGACCGGTGAAAGTGCGATATGGTCGCTTGAAAGTCCCAACCCCGCTCGTGCAACCATTGCTCCAGGCCGGTCTCAACAAGCTTAGCGAAGGGCTTAGCACTGCGCGGACCGGCCCACCCACCAAGCGCGATGAGGGCGTCAAGATCGCGTGCTTGGGCATAAAGCCACACAGCCCAGGTTGCGCGGCAGGTGGCAGGTGTCACGTCCTTTCGTAAGCATCCGCCGAGGACCGCGGTTAGGCAGCCTTGACCTGGTGCGTTGCTGCGTTCCATTCCCAGGGCAGCAACTCGTGCAGGCGTGAGACCGGTATGTCAGAGATGCGCGCGATGACATCGGCAAGCCATGCTTGCGGATCTATGCCGTTCAGCTTTGCAGTGCCGATTAGGGAATACATGGCGGCGGCGCGCTGTCCGCCGCGCTCAGACCCGGCGAAGAGCCATGATTTTCTGCCGAGGGCGACGCCGCGCAGCGATCTTTCGGCGGCGTTGTTGGTCAGGCAGATGCGGCCGTCCTTGAGGAACGAGGTGAATCCTGACCAGTGGTTTGGCGATAGCAGGTAGTCGATCGCCTTGGCGACCCTGGCATGCTTTGAGAGCAGCGCGCGTTCGCCGTGAAGCCAGCGTTCGAGATCGGCGACCAGCGGGGCCGACAGGCGTTGCCGCGCCTCAAGGCGGTCGTCGGGGGATTTGCT
>NZ_JBMERN010000137.1:0-9241 GCF_049310965.1 Loktanella sp. DJP18
AGGCGAATACCCCGGAACAAGTGGGCGCATGTTGTCGGAATGGGTGGGCGCATGCTCCGGAATACGCAAGCGGAGAAGCCGCCGCGCGTGCGGAGCATGTTTTCGGCGCGGTTGAGGAAGCCACCAACTGTCATCCTGTTCTGTGCCATGGTGCCGTCCTTTTTTCTGATTTCACGTATGAGATCAGAGAAAGGACGCGCACCACTTTTAGTCCGTCATGAAGAGGTCTTTGGGGGTCTTGATCTCAAGGTCGGGGAAGATCCGATCTGCCATCTCTGCGCCGGGCAACCAGCTCGTTTTTCCGCCGTCGCTGTTCACCGCATTGAGTGCGTCCGGTAATCGGCTCAGCACCCAGCACAGGAAGGCCGTTACGACGATGTCGTAGGGGAGACGCTGTGTCTTGACGAACATGAAACCGTTATAGGAGTTTTCAGACTCCTGCCAGGGCTGACGTGGTGCCGCGTTCTTCCAGAACGTGAATGTCTCGCAGCTATCCTCGCCGATGCCATTGATGCGCAAGACGGGGCCGTGAGCGAAGTCAGTGCGGTGCCAGGCGCGCGCGATGATTTGGTGGTTTGAGAGGGTGCCATCGGCGTCCTCGCTGAGCTTCATACCGTCTTTGCTTGCATCCGTGACGATGCGCGAGAAGGCGTCGACACACAGGTCCCAGTCATCATCTGACAGGGGCTTGGTGTGGTAGTAGTAGTGCGTGTATCCCATCCGGCTCTCCCTGTCTTCGGCGACATACCAACGACGCAGGTCCGCGTCGATCCAAAGCGAAGGCCCCGACGACGTAAGGTCGCCGGGGCCGAACTGCCGTTCATCAGATCTGGTTCATCGCTTCGCGCGCGATGGCATGGATGTCGCCGCGTGCGACGCCGATATCGTCAAGTTCGTGCAACGACAAAGCACTCAGCTCTTTGACGGTCTGGCGATACTTGGCGCGACGCTTGGCGGCCAACGCCAAGCGTGCTGCGATCTGTGTCAAGGCTCCGGAAAACGACGGTTTGTGAACGGCGATCGAGGAGAAGGTCATGTGGGAAATCTTTCTTGTTAAAGGTCTGGAGCGGACATCGGGTCAGCACTCCCGCTTAAAGGGGTGCTGAAACTATGAACGCCGGCATCACAGCTGCGTTGATCCTCCCGGTAAGATACCTTCGCGGTCGATGAGGCGGACGCCGTCTTTCCAAATCCATCTGATCAGGTCGGATGCTTCCTCACTGATGCGGGCGAGAAGGGCTGGAGCACCGATCCTCTCGTGGGCGCTGGTCGGTCTTTTGAGGATGACGACACCGTCTTTCTCAAGTCTGGATCGCTTCCTGCGTTCAGCACTTGCAGCTGGCAGCACGAAGACAATGTCGCGGTGCAGGAACATGCGCCATTGCACTCCAATCTGCTCGGAGACCCATACGTACTTGCGGTATTCATGATCACTTGTCGGGACGTTCGATTGTGGAAGAAGGCAAGGCTGTGATGCCTTGGCGGGAGAGAGGTGCACGCCGTCCGGCATGCGTAAAATGCATTCGGCCCCGGACAAATTGAGGGTGCAGTGAACCCGGTTGAACGATGTATGTCCACGTGACGTGTTCACGATTGACACAAGGTCAGGCATCTCGTTCAGGCAAACGTCGATACGCGCTGTGAGGTCTAGGCCGTAAAGCGCGTCAGACCACCAGATCGCGAGTGATGCAGGTTTAGCCATCGCTCATACCATGTCTTTGGAGTTGATGCGGATCGAGACATTATCGTAAAACGGCAGCCAGGTTTGCCGGTCGCTGCGCGTTTCCAAGGTTTGCGTGATCATGGTGTTGATGAAGTCCTCGACCATACTGATCGCCATCATGCGCTCGTGGGCGGAGCTACCGACGTCGACGAGCAGTCTGATATGCTGGTCGACAATGTCCTGATCGATTGTGGTCATATCCTTGGCCTTCGCCGCCCGAGCCATGGCGACCGCGGGATCGATGCACAAGGCAAGCATTCCCACAGGCAGGCAAATGACGGTGAAGGCTTTGCCGCCCAGCTCATCCTGTCCCATGTCCACCAGCATCTCGTCGATACCTTCGCTTGAGACATCTCCACCAAAGGCGATGAAATATGGGGCAGCTGCAAGGCCAACGAGGCTGTGCGGTGCTGTAAAGAGGTCAGTGCACGCTATTTGACCAGCTGTGTCGATCGTCCAGGCCTGCGCCATGTTGCAGTTCGTGATGGTGCCGTCATCGACGAAGAACCTGTCGCTGACGCCGATCACATCATGAGCCTGGTTTGGCCTTTGCAGATCTTTGAGGTGCTGCCTGATCTCGGCAGTAAAGATCGCGGATGTCGTCGTATGGATGTTCAGGCGGCGCATGCTAGGTCTCTCGATGTTGTCAAAAAAATGGTCAGGTGTGACGTAGCGGTAAAATCCTGATGTCGGTCTTCGAAAGAGCTGCCGTGACCGCGTCAAATTGGGCTCTTCGTTCGGGGTCCGGAAATGCCTGCTGACCCCGTTCATTGTAGGCCAGGTTCTTGTCGATCAGGATCTTCATCAGCCGATGCACATCATGGGTAAAAGTGATCTGCTCGTGGTGGGAGATCCTTTCGTTGACCACGCAACAGAAGGTGGCGTCCAGGATGCGCTGAGAGATCTGTGTCGCTAAAAGTTCGTCGCTGCGGGATCGCAGATCACGAAGCCACTTCAGCGGCGCATTCGGGCATAGCAATACGCCACCGGCGATATGATAGGCATTCATCAGACTGCTAGCACCGCGTGCGATGGCTTCCGTTTTCAGTGTCTCGAAAAGATCCTGATCACCGAATACGGTGAAAGCAGCACCGCCGACCTTGTCACGCAGGTTGCGTGGCAGGGCGGGCAGAATTGTCTGGCTTGCGCATCCTGTGGCATCGACCATTAAAGCTGAAATCACGTGTGTGTCGATGATCTCGCTGCCCCGCGTGGGATACATCCTGGCGAGTGCGACAGGTTCGCCTGAACGAGCGTCAAGATCTGCCAGCGTTTCACTGAGATGCCCATGCAGCTCTGGGCCGAAACCCTTTGTTGTCACCAGCGGTATGGTCCGTATTTCTTTCGCATCGGTCATGGATGTCTCGGTGCTCTCAATTTGCGGGCTTCGGGCAGAATATGTGTTCGCGTGAATGAAGTCGTCGCACGCCTTACGGGTGTGCGGCTTCAATGCGCGTGCCAAGACTTTTTCCAGGCTGACTGTTTTTCGTGTCTTCGCGAGGCGCCGGTGACGCCTCGATACCCCGATCCTGTGGCTTCCGCTCGGGTCCCGCTGTGCGGTCCCCGTGTCGGAAGGTCGCTCAAGCACCAGATGCCTCGTCCGCCGCCGTGAGGCGCGTGGTTTCTCGATACCAGCGGGACCGGTTCCGCAAGACCAAGGGGGTCACCGACCCCGGCATATCTGCGGCCGGGACGCGGACGGGGCGAGAGGAGCCCAGCGACGGATCGCCGGGGCCAGACCCCGGAAAGCGCGGTGCCTTCCGCGCTCTTGCGCCTGACGCGTGGCAGGTGCTTGTATTTCCGGCAGAGCCGGTCTGCCGCGGCAGCGGTTTTCTCGCAGCGTCAGTGTTCTCTTTTTGTGTGTTTTCTCGTCCAGGATGTGGCTCCTGCCAAAGAAGAAGAAATCTCCGCCAGCGAGATCATGCCCCATGCGGCAATCGGTCAGGCCCGATCAATACCACCCCACCACAGACATGATGAGGGGCGCGGGGCGGAGCCCCGCTAGAGGGGTGCCGGGGCTTTGCCCGGCCAGATGTCGCCTGGGCTGATCGTCGCAAGGTCCTGTGGTGTGCGTGGCGTCTGCTTCGCCTGTGATCGTGCCGGTGGTCGAGATCGGCACGATCACAGGCTGTCATTGGGCTTGCTTGGGTATGATATTGGATGGCAGCGGCATCTTCCCCATTTCCTGGTCAACAAGAGCTTCAACATTTCCAGGAGAGCAACATGCAGACATTCCCATCTTTCAGGCACTTCCCCGCAATCCTGACCGGCACACTGGTCTTGATGATCGCATCGGGTGCCGGTGCTCTCCCAGCCCTGCGTGAGGTCAAGGACATCCGGGACCCGCTGATCATCACTGCTGTCGCATGGGAAATATCCGAGAAATGCGATGACATCAGTGCGCGCAAGATCCGCGGCTTGCAATACCTCTACGGTATCCGCTCGGCAGCGCTCGCCCTTGGCTACACATCTGATGAGATCGAGATCTACATCAAGGACAAGGCAGAGAAAAAAATCATCGAAGACCTGGCGCGCCAGCAAATCAGAGTGATGACACGCGATGTTGAAATTGCTGAAGGCGAGGATGCATTGTGTGCGCTGGGCCAGGATCAGATCGGTAAGGGGACGCTGATCGGGCGTCTCTTGCGGTAGCGCGACCGGGTCTGATTAGTCGTCGTGTGCGTCCAGTCGATCGAGCATAGCCTCGAAGTCCACTTCCACGCCGAGGGCGGCAGGAAATGTGTGCACAGCAATGATATCTGTCAGCACACGATTGAGCATCATCTTACCCTGCTGCTCCACGTAATCTTCCATGTGTGCGACGGCCTCCTCAAAGCTTCTGGAGGTGATCTGTTCTCCGTCAATTTCGAGCGGACGCAGTGTGTAGCCTGTCTTGCAGCTGAAGATATCGGCGGCGATCTCGCCCATGTCGGAGAGTGTGTCCACGTCTGCCGGCGGTATGAGGCCGGCGTTTGCGGCAAAGAGGACAGCGTGCGCGATCTCGTGGAACATCGTGACCAGGTAAGCTGACAGATACTCGTCCAAGTGACGTCGCGGATGAATATCGCCTTCCGCAAGCGCGGTGACGCTTTCCATGAAGTCAGCCGGGTCTGATGCGACCAGGATACGGTAAGCGCGTGCATAGGCGGATTCGTCGTTGAACGGGTCCGAATCCTGCGTCGAGATCAGAAAGACGCCGAGGGCGCCGGGGCAGTCTGAAAGAGCATCGATGCCCGCGCGTGTTGCAAGCATCACTTCAATTGTCGTGGTATCCTCGGCGAGCCCGGAAGCCACGATGTCTTCATTCAGATATGGTTGCTTCAGGCTGTCGTGTGCTTGAAGCCGGTCCAGCGCAGTCTGCCACCATGCGATCAGGGATTCTGGTGCCCATCCGGCTGTCAGTTCATAATCTGTCACGATATCGGCGGAAATCCGGTCTTCGAAAACGCTGAGAGAGAGCTTAATCATCGTGATATCCTTGTTTCGTGGGGCAGGGTTGGGGTCTTCAGTTTAAAGACCCTACCCGTCGCACGGCATGTTTTGACCCGCGTTTCGGGTTCACAGATGACTTCGTTCACGATATGTTCCAGCATGCCCTATGAGAAGATCATCCTTGGCACGAAATGGAACGTGCGTCTGCAAGACATGACCGGTGCGGATGCCCTGCGCGTCCAGTGTCCGAGCTGTGACCGCGTATGGCATGTGGGCCCGCATCTTCTTCTCCTCAGGTTTCCGCCATATACGCGCATCGTCACCATGGAGGGGGATATGAAGTGTCGGAGTTGCAAGAGAGCGGGAGACCTTTACTGGGAAATTGTCAGGGCGCGGTGCTTGACACATGCAGAGGTCGGCGTGGCCCCGCATGATCTGGAATAAATTGCTCTGGATCAGTGAAATCTGGACAGAGACGGAAAGAGTTGCTTAACTTCTCGCATTTGAGGGGAGTTAAGCATGTCAACATCACTTTCAGCACCGACGTCGAGCTTTTATTATGCCGGAAGGCCTGGCTTCGATTATCGACGATATCTCGAAGAGAAAAGCCATTTCGACAGTGTTGTTCTTGCGGTTGACGACGCTTCTCTGAAATCCGTCGGGGGCATGACGCGCCTTCAGAACAGGATGGGGACAGCACTCACGGCGCTCGAGCGCGGAAATGCTGAAATCGGTAACAGGATTGATGCGGGTTTTGATCGGCTGACTGATCGTGTCGATGCAGGATTTACAAAGGTCGACGACACCCTTCAGCGTGGATTTGGCGCTGTCTCGCTCCACCTTGAGGAGATCAACGACAGTATCGGCAACATGGCGTTCGTCTGTGAGCAGGGATTTGGCATGTTGGCGGCGGAATCCGCACGATCCAACGTGCTGCTTCAGGAAATAGCATCGTTGATGAAAACGCCCGACCAGGTGTGGGCGCAGGAGCAGTTTCAGGCCGCAAGGGGATGCATGGACCGCGAGCTTTGGGCGGAGGCGCTCAAAATGATCGATCGCGCCATTGATGGCGACGGTCACCGTTCTGGATATTTCGTCGAGCCGGCCTTCCATTTTTTGCGCGGAGATATTCTGATGAATATGCCTGAGCGCTCACAGGGCATGGCGTTTGTGCGAGAAGCCGCTGACAGCTTTCTGGAGGCTCATAAACTTGGCGGCAAAAAGCCAGGTCCACTTCAGGCTATGGCTCTCGTGCGTGCATCGTGGTGTCGATACGTTGACGAAAAAAGGGATGAAGCGATTGTCCTGGTGCGCAGGGCCATCAGTATAGATCCGACGGCCGTGGCCTGGTTCCATCTGGCAAAATATACGGCAGAAACAGCAGTCAGAGGAGTTCATAAGCCGCTCGTCGAGACCATCCTGAAGGATGAAATTTTCCTTCTGCGGGCCAAGAACGACGTATCATTTGCAGAGGTTGATGTCGATGCATCTGTGGAAGAGGCCCAGCAACGCAGGCGCGCTGAGTTTGACAAATGGCGCAAAGACGAGTTCGACGAAGCCGGCACGCGAGAAATGATCACTATTTTGTCCACCATGACGTCCGAGGATTCCTTGAACGTGTTCTCAGGGTCGGGTGAAAGTGAAGTTTTGGCGGCTCTCAATATTTTGAAAACGACGGTCGCTGAAATTGAAGGGATAGCAGCGGATGGCTCTATCGCGGCATTGAATGATTTTATGACACGCTCGCCCGAGGGCACGCATGTCATCCGGAAGGATGCCACTGTCAGAAGAACGCATTTTGCCGTTGTAAGTAATATCAAAGCCATTGGGAATCGCTTTGCGGAATCTGAAAGCAATAGGGTTCAAAAAAAGAAAATAGTCCCCAATAGTGTTTCACTGGATTCAAGCAAGGGTGGTGCCGAGGGTGCAGTTCTTGGTGCGATTATAGGAAGCGGAGCCACTTTAATATTTCAGCTTCTGGTATATGGCAGGTCATACATCGAGTTCTGCGGTCTATTTGCGATTGTTGGTGGTGTCCTGTTGAGGGATATCATGCAGCAGCAGGTCTTCAAGTATCGTTGGAAGTCGGAGGAGAAGCTCAAAATGCAAAAGGCGCATGTTGCACAGCTTGCCGAGGATGCGAGGTTTTCTGATAATACTAAAAAGGAGAAGTCGCGTATTTCCAAGGTTCTTGCGCTCAAATCTCAGTTTGAGAGACTGCGTGGCGTTGCAGGTTTCGATCGTGACGATGAAGAAAGAGAGGCGGGTATTTTCAGAAGGGGAAAAGGCTGTGCTGCTTGCGACGGAAATGGGGTGAGGTGGAGTTTCGACAATCGATGGACTGGTCGTTTTGGCGCGTGCCGAGAGTGTCTGTCAGCCACTCCGGCTGGAAGCTGAACCAGTGGCCCGGACGCGTCGCCAAGGCTTCCGGATGGATGGCGGTCACATGAGCAATCGCTGATCCGAGAACTGGCGATATGTAAGCAAACGCCTGTCTCATTCTGCGATGCCTCAACTCGCGTTGAGGTTCAGCAAATCATGATAGCGCCGGAAGAAGTCGAGCTTCAAAAAGCTGTCGACACCGGCTGGATGCTCGCAGTCGAAGTGCAGGTCGTCGCAGAAGATCCAGACATGACCGGGACAAATACGAGCGATTGCGTCGAAACGCGGCCGATCTTGGGGCGTAACGCTCAGGCCATAGACGCGGTCCAGAAGATCCCAATCCCATGTGACATCTTCATCAGCCTGGAGGATCAGGCTGTCCGTCTGAAGCGTCCACCAGTTTTGACCATCTCGACCCTCAGCATGAATCCAGTCTGGGCCGACGGCTTTTTCCAGAACATCAAAGGCAAAGTTTTCGCAAAGTCCGTTGCCGATATCCCAGAGCGAATGTCCGTCAGCATGATATCGATCTCTCACTAGGCACACTGCCTCCGAAAAGGCTTTTGAGCGCGCCGATCGGAATGCGTCTGACGGTATCTGGTCCTCAGGCGGTGACAGCATGGTCGAATGTCATCGATTTTGCAGCAGACAATGTGCCGGGGTTCATGTGCTTTGTGCCATTGAGGACGCCCCGCGCGATGTCCCAGATGCCGTAGGCGGCTTCGTCTGGGATCTCCGACAGCGTGTCGATTTGGCGCGCAACGGATCGCAGCATGTCGCGTTGTGTGCTGGCTGCACCGGACGTGCGGTTTAGTGCGTCCGAGATCAGGGTCTTCATCGTCTTCTGCGCAATCGTGACCTCTTCATCGTCAGCGAGGGGCAGGGTGACCATGCGGGCGATTTCGGCCAGTGCGACGTCCATCACGATAAGATCGTGTGCTGCGGCGTCGAGTGTTTCGATGCGGGGTGCGCGGGACAGGGTGTTTGTCATGTCATTCTCCTCGGAGGGTGATCTGTATGTTGTTCTGAAAGAGCGGCGCCGACGATCAGTAGCGCCGCATCTCGCGGGGGATCATCTCGCCGCGGTTGCCAGCTTCAGCGCAGCGCATCACGTCGGCGATGCGGTCTGCGGCCATGGCGATCTGGCTTGGCAGCGAGGCCACGCGAACTTCGATCGCGGCGATCCAGCCCATGATGCGCCAGGCATCAGGCCCGCGTTCACTATTCTTGATCATGTTTGCGGCCTCTGTCAGACGTGACAGCTCGTGTGTCAGCATGTCGAGCTCAGCCCGCGTTTCGACCGGACGGCCGGCGGCATATGCGATGTCGGAGAGAATGGATTCAAGCGTCATTGTGCGCGGCATGATCTGAGCTCCTTTTTTTCTGGGTCGGGGCGAGGCCCCGGTCTCACGCTTGAGACCGGGACTGGCATCCGTGCCCGCCGGACCGCACCGCGGTTTGGAAACACGCCTTCATCTCGGGTCTGCTCAAAGCGAGGCGCGCAGCGTTTTTTGCTTGTGCCGCCAGGCAACCGCGGAACGCACATCACGTGCCATGAGGAATCTAAAAGGGCCGTCTTCCCATCGGAAGAACGGCCCTCGTCAAATGATCATCTGAAAGACAGACAGGGTGTCGGCACAATCGGGGATCAATAACCCGTGCAGCGGTTAGGCGCGTGCGGGGACTTCGGGTTGTTCGCGCGCT
>NZ_JBMERN010000138.1:0-9228 GCF_049310965.1 Loktanella sp. DJP18
CTGATGACCGGATTAATTGGCTCGGCTGTCGTCCGGAGCAACGCTTCCATCCGCAATGTTGCCACGCGAACGCTCATGAATGCCGCCTCGTCCTCAAGCCACAACGCGCCGAGGCGATCCGCGACCGGGCGAAGGACATCAAGGCAAAGCTCGCGCCGCCTCAAACCGGTCGGAAACAAGTCCTGGAGGGCCGTCTGTCCGCCTGTGGTGCCGCCGAACATGAACTGCTGACAGAGCAGGTCCCGATCTTCGGTGGAGAGTCGCAATTCGTCATTCCCACATAAAGGTGAGGCATAACCGCCTTTTCGGATTTTCGTTCCCTGTGTGGTCCTACGCCGCGTTCATTTGATTGTCGGTGTGTGGCCTACCCGCTCGGCACCTTGCACGTCGCGAGGGGTTCCATGGGATACACCGTTCCGCAACCGCCTCTTCACCCGCGATGCGGTGAGGGGGCAGCGCCCAGAAAATTCGCGACCATCTCCATCTCCATCTCTTCGACGTTATCGGCGACGACCTTGAACACGATGAGGACCGGCACGGCGACGAGGGCACCGGCGATCCCTCAGAGCCAGCCCCAAATCACGACGGTCAAGAAGACCGCGACGGCGTTTAGTTCCAATCGTTGCCCTAAAAGCGTCGGCGTTACAAAGTTCACCCTGAACAAGCCTCAACCTGCTGATTTCATTCGCAGGTCGTGCTGAAACGCTGGCATGAAATTGCAGGATTTTGTATTCTGGTCTTCGAAACCTTGCGAATTTCGGAGCCCCGATGAAGCCCCATCCCCGCCAGAAAGAGCAGGACGACCTGCTGCGCCCGCGTCTCACCGACATGATCGATATGCGCCACGAGCTGGCGAAGCTGACCACGCTGATCGACTGGGACTTTTTCGAGCGGGAGTGGGCCGGTTTCTTCCCGTCGCACCGCGGGCGGCCGGCGACCTCGCCGCGGCTGGTGGCGGGGTTGCTGTATCTCCAGCACGCTTACCGGCTGTCCGACGAGGCTGTGCTGGCCCGCTGGGTCGAGAACCCCTACTACCAGCACTTCACGGGCGAGACGTTTTTCCAGCACCGCCCGCCCATCGATCCCTCCTCGCTGACGCGGTGGCGCAACCGGATCGGTGAAGAGGGTGCCGAGTGGCTGCTCACGAAGACCATCGAGGCAGGGCGTCATTCCGGAACGGTCGACAACGACAGCCTCTCGCGCGTCGCCGTCGACACGACGGTGATGGAAAAGAACATCGCCCACCCGACCGATGCGCGTCTTTACGACAAGGCCCGTCGGCAGCTCGTCGCGCTGGCCGACGACGCCGGGGTCACGCTCCGGCAGAACTACAACCGGCTGGCCCCGCGTCTTGCACTACAGACCGGGCGCTATGCCCATGCGCGACAGTTCAAGCGCATGCGTAAGGCACTGAAACAGCTGAAGGGTTACACTGGTCGTGTCTTGCGCGACCTCCGCCGTCAGTTGGACGCGATCCCCGAAGGGCCCCTCCGCGAGCGCGTTCTGGACAAGCTCGTTCTGGTGGGCCGCCTGCTGCACCAGGAGCCCAAGAGCCGCAGCAAGATTTACGCCCTACATGAGCCAGAGGTCGACTGCATCTCAAAAGGCAAGGCCCGCAAGCGCTACGAATTCGGCACTAAGGTCAGCTTGGCCACCACGATCGACGAAGGCTTCGTCGTCGGCATGCGGTCCATGTCGGGCAATCCCTACGACGGCCACACACTGCCCGAAGCGCTGGAACAGGTCGCCATTCTGACCGGCCGGACGCCGGCGCTGGCGGTCGTCGACCGCGGATACCGTGGCCACGGCGTGTTGGCGACGCAGGTTCTGATCAGCGGCATGCGCCGCGGCCTCACCCCGAAGCTGAAACGGCTGCTGCGACGGCGCAGCGCCATCGAGCCCGAAATTGGTCACATGAAAAACGATGGCCGCCTGTCACGCTGTCCCTTGAAGGGCACGACCGGCGACGCGATTTTCGCCGTCCTCTGCGGCTGCGGCCACAACATTCGCAAGATCCTGGCCCACATCAGGGCTCTTTTGACCCATTTGATCGCCGTGTTCGCTGGAGTCATCGAAGCCCTGGGGGCCGAAAACTGCCGCGCTAATCGTCAGAGCGACGCGCCAGACGTTTGTTCAGCCTGAACTACAAAGCTCCCCTCCAAGGCGTCCAGGATCAGATAGGCGGCGGGTGCCAGCGCGGCGTGGGAGAGATTGTCGAAGGTCAGGATCGACAGGGCAGCGACGAAGGCCACGCCAATGAGGGCACCCAGAAAGGGCAGGAAATTCAGCAGGAAAACCGCGGTTCCCCAGATTTGGAATTTCAGGGGCCTTCGGCTTTGCGGACACCATCTCGGATGATCCTTCCGCCACTCCTCCTCGCTACCTCTTTTTCGCACAGTGACACGTCAACAATATGCAATCCGCCTTTCGGTAGCGCAGGCAGGGATGCATAATCCAGTTCGTGACGCGAGCCGTCCAGCCGCCAGTCGATATCCCGCGATAGAAACAGCGTGAACCGATCCATCAACGCAATGGTAAGCCATTCGCCGGACAGCGATGCGTGACACCGTGAGCTCCGCCACCCTGCGGGATCAGCGTGAAGGGATCACCCGGCCAGTCGAGAAAGCGCGCTGGCGCGAAATCCTCCGCGTCGCACCACTGCATGGCGTCTCGGTTGGTCCCATAAATATCCATCAAAACGCGTGTGCCAGCGACGATCCTCTCTCCCTGCCAGTCAATGTCCTTACGAGCGATCGCAGCCGTCGCCGGAAAAAAGGGATAGGTGCGCCGCACCTCTTGCACGAAGGCCTGTCGCCAGGCGGAATCAGCGGCGATGCGCCCGCGATCGCCACCATGGTGCACCAATGCGTCGGCGACGAAGACAAGATAGACCGCTATTGCGACGGTGGGACGCAGCATATTCAGCAGCTCGACGGCGGCAACCTCGGCAGGCAGCAAAGCACCGTCAAGATCGCGCCAGTTGGCAATGAACGACAACGCCTGATCGGGCGCGCTCTCAACTGTGCCATCGCGGACTTGGTTGACCAGCTTCACCATGTCCTTTTCCAGCTGATGTCTCGACAGGCGTGCCTTCACCTGCCCGAGCGGGTTAGGGCCTGCATGCAGGAACAAATCAGCCAGACGTCCTGCAGTCTTGTCTGTATGCGTGGCCGCCAGCGGCACGCCGGCCCATGCGCAGGCAACCCGCGTCAGGACCCGCGTCAGTTCCACAAAGAGATCGACCCGTCCATGCCACGCCACAGCGGCGTCGCGGCAGGCGGCATCGAACAATGACCCGACCTGACCGAGATCGGATGAAGGTCCCATCAGCGCCAGGAACATGGCTTTGCGATGGGCGTGCGCGGCACCGTCCAGCCCCTGCACGCCGCCATTGCCGAACAGGACGTCTCTGACGACTGCTGGAACCGCGCCTTCGCGGCAAAAGGCCATTGGATCGAAAAACATCCCCGCCGCCGCTGCCCCCGTCAGGCATACGGCCGGTCGCCCCAGGATTCGTGTGCGAAATCCCTGTGTCCCGAAACTGGCGCTGCGCGATCCGATATAGCGGTAGGGATCGCGCAGCAGCGGGACGGTTGAATCCGGCCAGTGATCGCGGGGAAGATGCGCCATGTCTGAAACTCCGATCTATCGAGCGGCAAGTAGGGAAACGCTGTGACCGGCAGCGTCTTGCGGATTTTCAGCCTCAGTCCACCTGTCGCCTCCGCAGTTTGGGCAGCGTCCCACCTTTGGATTCTGTCCACCCGCGTCGACGTAACCGCATTCGGTACAGCAGGGCACCCCGGTCACGGCACTATTCATGCCGCCGATTTCCCGCAGCGGAATGATACGCAGTCCGGGGCGCGGCGTTTCATGGCGAGAGACGCTCAACCGGCCGCCTGGCTCCAGAAACGCGCTGGCGACCTCGCCAAGGTTGGCAATTCCGTCGACGCGCAGCCTGGCCCGCAGTTCCGCCGCTCCAGTAGTGCGCCGCCCAAGGCCATCCTGCAGAATCATACCGTCTCGCACTACGACCTTCGCCAGCCCATCGACCGCAATTTTTGCCCACCGAAACCGCAGGATCAGTGCATCGAGGCCCTTGTCGGCAACAATGACCAGCGTGATGACGAGCATGGCATGCAGCAGCGGCACGTCCGGATAGAACAACGCGTCGCCGACGGCGGACCCCAAGGCGATCACCAGTAAAAACTCGATAAGCGATAGCTGGGAAACGGACCGACCGCCCACCCATCTCAGCAGCAGAAGGGTGTAGGCGTAATGACAACGGTCCGCAGAGCGATTTCGAGCAGAAAGAGCGGTGGCGCATCGCCAAACAGCATCCGCGTCAGATCAAAGGGGACAGGGGGAGACTCCACAGTCACACCTGGAAATACCAATTTGAACTCAACCACCAACCAGCGGCTCGGTTCCAAATTGTCGCCCTATACGATTCCCAATGGTCTTAGGAACAGCCAGCCGGTTGATCCGTTGATCAACACGCTATCCAAGACAAGGCAAGACTATGACACGCGGAACCCAAAGCGTCGTGATCGGCGCAGTCTTCCTGGGCCTTGTGGCCGTCATCATCCTTCGACGCGGTGCGGCGGAACATGAGGGCTTGTCTGCCCCGCCTATTCGTCCCGTCCGCAATGCAGGACCTGCGGACATGCGCGACCCTCCGCACGAGTGGTCGCAGGAAGACGAATTGTCAGACGAGTCGTTTCCAGCCAGCGACCCTCCCGGAACATACTAAGGAGAAATGCTGTGTCACTTGCTCCGCATTCAGCAATCAGCATGTTTGCTCCGCTAGCCGAGGTGGTGGTCGTAGGCGCAGGTTTCGCTGGACTGGAGGTCGCACGCGCCTTGGGCAAGGCCGGCATCGCGACCACGATCATCGACCGCCGCAATCACCATCTGTTTCAGCCGCTCTTGTATCAGGTCGCCTCAGCCGCCCTGTCCGCCACGGATGTAGCCGAACCGGGGCGCAAGATCTTGCGCCGCTACACGTCGGTCAAGGTCCTGTTCGGCGAGGTCGACCACATCGACACGGTGGCCCGGACGCTGCGATTGACCAGTGGTCAGAACCTCGACTTTACACATCTGGTCGTGGCCAGCGGTGCCGGTCACAGCTATTTTGGGCACGACGCGTGGGAAAAATTCGCACCGGGTTTGAAGACCATCGAGGACGCGCTCCATATTCGGTCACAAATCCTGCTGCGCTTCGAGCAGGCAGAGCGGACTCTGGATCCTGAGAACCGCAAGCGGCTTCTGCGATTTGCCATCATCGGTGGCGGCCCGACCGGCGTGGAACTTGCCGGAGCCATCGCGGAATTGAGCCGCCATACGCTGGCCCGCGATTTCCGGGTGGTCGATCCGACCACGACCCGCATCAGTCTGATCGAGGCCGGTCCGTGCCTGCTGTCGGCCTTCGACGATGACCTGTCGAGCTACGCCCGCCGGCGGCTGGAACGATTGGGCGTCGATGTCCGAACCGTGCGCCGGTCGAAGACATCGGACCGCAGACGATCCGCATCGACGGTCGCGATGAACCCGTGGGTCTTGCCGTGTGGGCGGCCGGTGTCGCCGCGTCGCCTCTGGCCCGCCAACTGGGAGAGACGGACCGCGCAGGCCGCGTCATCGTGGACGCTACGCTGATGGTTCCGGGCCTTCGTGACGTCTATGCTTTGGGCGATATGGCGGCCTGTCTCGATGCCGACGGCAATCTACTTCCCGGCCTGGCGCAGGTGGCAAAGCAGCAGGGGACGCATCTGGGCCGCACCCTGACCGCCCGTATCGTTTCGGGCCGACCACTTGTCCCGTTTCGCTATCGCAGCAGAGGCAACACCGCAATCGTGGGACGCCATGCTGCCGTCTTCGAACATGGTCGTCTTAAGGTCAAAGGCTGGGTGGCCTATTTGGCATGGGCCATCGTCCACGTCTATCTGCTCGTGGGCTTTCAGCATCGATTCCTTGTCGCGATGCAATGGTTGTGGCGATACCTGACCTATGACCGCGGTGCGCGTCTGATCGCCAACGACATTGCCAAGCCAGAAGACGACGTCGCAGTGCGCTCACCCGTATTCACTTCGGCACCGCCTGATGGGGATCTCTGATATCGAGGTCAGAGGATCCATCGACAAATATCTACTGGATCTACGTACTCGCATCGTCGGCTTCAACGCATTTGGCAGACCTTGCAGTCATTTACGTGTGGCACTGTGAACGGGGTGCCTCGCCGGTCGTGCCGTGGATCCGAGCGTCCGCCACCTCGCGCGTCCAGGCGTCCAGGTGCGCCTCGAGCGCGGCGAAGCTCTCGAAACGACGCCCTGCGCCCGCGTTCTTCTTCACGTAGCCGACGCCGCGCTCATCCTTGCCTTCGTCCGGGCTCGGTAAGGTGCGCAGGCTTTTACCTTGAAGCCCCAGTGCCGCGCGAAGGCATGCAACTTGGGATTCACCACCACCTCGCGCGAGATCGGGTCATGGTGCTGGATCAGCGCCCGGGCGTTGTCGAGCAGCACCTCCTCGGGCACGCCCCCGAAAGCCCGGAAGCAGCTCTCCATGCCGTCGAACCAGTGTTCCTGGCGCTCGCCCCGGTAGGCACGGGCGTGCAGCCTGCGGGAATAAGGCACGGCGCAAACTTACAGACTACGTCATATCAATGTAGAAGGTGGTCCCCTTGTCTGCATTTCTGACGTAGCCGATTGCTCCGTTATGCGCTTCCATGATCTTGCGCGAGATATTCATGCCAAGGCCGGTGCCGCCGATGTTGCGGGTATCTGAGGAGTCGAGCTGGCTGAAGCGGTCGAATACCTTCTCGGCGTCGCTTTCTTGAAGACCAACGCCTTCGTCGATGACGGAAAGCCGGATCCGTTTTGCTATCCGCTCGATCTTGACCCTGACCACACTGCCGGAGGGTGAAAATTTGGCTGCATTGGACAGCATGTTGTTGAGAACCTGATGGAGCCTGTCCCGATCACCGGTCACGATGTATCCCGGATCGTCGTTACTCAATTCCAGTTCGACGCCGAGACGTTCGGCATAGGAGCTGTTTGCTGCAAGCGCTTGTCTGGCCAGCTCGGCGGCATCCAGCTCTTCCATCGTATATGTCATGAGACCGGACTCGATCTTCTGGAGGTCCAGTGTTTCGTCGATCAAGGTCAGCAAACGCGCGCAATTTCTTTGCGAGATATCCAGCATCTTGTTTATTTTCGGAGGCAAAGTGCTGAAATGACCTGATTTCATGATGTCAATCGATCCCTTGATTGACGTCAGGGGGGTGCGCAACTCGTGGCTCATCGTGGACAGAAATTCTGATTTGATCCGCAGGGCGTTTTCGACTTTCGTGTGCTCACGCTGGAGATCTTCCACCTGTCGCAGGTTGCGACGGTAGAGCGTCAGATGCACCCGCGAGCTGTCGATGACAAAAAACAGGACAAACAAAGAAGTTAGCAGCTGCGCCCAGAGTTCTGACTGGATCGGTGCATTCATGACCATTATATCCCATGCGGGGATGAATATGAAGGCCGCCCCGTAGATGGACATTCTCATGGCCAGAATTGTAATGAGCTGGTGATTGTTCATGGCGGCAAAGATTGCAGCTGCGAACAGAAAGAAAAGCGACATGAAATGTGGGCCGGGGCCTTGATGCAGGGCAATGGAAACTGCAAAGAAGACGATGACGAATGCGCTTGTAATGGTGCTTATCACAATCTTGACCATCAGGCCCCGGGCCAGGCAAGGGTCACGTCCATTCCAGGCCTGAACGGACCGGAAGACCATGGAGTCGTAAGCTTCGGATGAAATCATCATCGCAGCCGTGATCAAGGCGAGGGGCAGGCTGTAGTAATAGCCTGTCAGAACACCGGCGGCACAAAAGATGACCATGCGCTGCCAGAACAGATCCGTGCCGACCTGTGCATAGTCCTTCATCTGCCGGGCAAGCCGGAAGATGTTCTTCTTGCCGATATTGCGAAACTCGTCCCTAATACTGTCCATTCGGCTTCCTTGTCCGCGGAAAACTCAACTCAAGACCCTGCTCACTAATCAGGGTGCTTCGAAAGCACAACGGACTTATTTTTATGGAAAAATACGGCTATATTATGGTTATATAACGGGTACGATGCGATTGTTTGGAGAAACGAGGATAGGTTACGAGGGCATGATGAGACAGTCGCCACCCCGCTTCTTGTCGAAGGGTCGGATTGCCACCCCAACGTCGGAATTTCCGCTGCCCAGTCAGGTGCTGTCCATTCCCTGCTCCCGTATAATGACGGTCGAAGACCTCCTGAGGTCAAGCGGGCAACTGCGTGCAACGACCCTTTCAGTGATGAACAGGCATCATTACGGAGAGCTTTACATCAATTACCTCAAGGCTCGACACGCTGTGTTCATCGTGACCAAAAGATGGAAGCTGCCTGAAGTCGACGGCATGGAATATGATCAGTACGACACACCTGAAGCGCGCTGGGTCGTTGTTCATGAATACGGTGAAGTGCTTGCCGGCCTCCGGATGACACCGACCACGTCACGGTGTGGTGCTCACACCTATATGATCCGTGATGCGCAGCTGGGACTTCTGAAGGGGCTGCCCTTGGATCCTTTGTATTTCGAGGCTCCTGTGGCTGATCATATCTGGGAGGGCACCAGGCTGTTTGTGTCAGACAAGATCCCTGCCAGTCGTCGAGTGGAGATTCAGACTCTTCTGATGATGCAGATGGCAGAGACAGCCCGCAGTCTTGAGGTTACTCAGATGATCGGGGTCGTGCCCGTCGTGTTTAGGCGATGGCTGAAGCGGATCGACATGCAGGCTGTGGCGGTTGGTCCGGCATTTGAACTAGGCGGAGATTGGTCCCAAGCCGCTTTGATGACAATTGGCTAATTGCGAATCCCGGAAAACGTCGGTGCGAAAGTCGGCCACTGTAGCGGCGGGATGACCTTGCTGCGGGAGGTTTAAAAGTCGCCCACCTTTACCCTTTTTGGTGACAGGGAGAGCGGGAGGATTTTCACCGTGGATTTGTATCGGAAGGTTCGGCTCGCGGTTTGTGCCGTCCCCGTCCCATTGATTTCCGCGGTTCCGTAGTGCTGGCCCAACGGCGTGTCTCGTTCTGAACATTCAGAAGGAGATGGCGATGGCGGATGGCGGTGAAGGGTTTGACGGCTGCATCGAAGTTGTGGAGCGGACATGTGGATATCGGCGCTGGCCGAAGGATGTGAAGGCGCGGATTGTGGCCG
>NZ_JBMERN010000139.1:0-8895 GCF_049310965.1 Loktanella sp. DJP18
CGGATGATGTTGAGAAGCCCCTTTTTCAATCTTTTCAAGTTGGCTTAGGTTTGGGCGGTCTATCCCGCCAAGCTTCGACCATACGGGCGTAGGACGCCTCTGCGTTGGCGACCAGTTCCATCTCGCGATGTCGGATCTCTTTTATCCAGTAGTCCCGCCCGGGTCCCGGCTTGTTGCCGTGCTGCTTGGTCGCTCCAGCGCGCAACTCGAGTCTGCGCATCTTCATCGCCACGAAGGCCGGCCGGGCCCAGCGATACGGTTCTTCCTTCGCGAGGAGTGTCCAGATCAACGTAGCGATCTTGCGCGCGGTGGCGACAGCCGCGACGTTCGCGCCCTTGCGGTCCTTGATGCGCAGGAAGAACGACCGCAACGGACCCGGAACGCCCGCCGCAGACCAGGCCGCTTCCACCAGCATCGTCCGCGCGGTCGCGTTGCCTTGTTTGGTGATACGCCCGTGGATCGCGCCGCGGTCCCCTGACTGCCGGACGCGGGGCGTCAGACCGAAGTAGCTGGCGAGCTTCTCTGGCGAAGAGAAGCGACTGATGTCGCCGATGGAGGCCACTACCGCGGTGGCGATCACAGAACTGATCCCGGCCACGCTCATCAGCTTTCGCATGCGTGGATCGTCGAGCGAGAAGCGGATCAGCGCCGTGTCGAGCGTCGCGAGGCGGTCATTCAGCCAGTCCAGCTCGTCAAGGTGGCGGCCAAGCAGATCGCGCTCTGTCTTCGGCAGCGGTGCTTTCGCCAGCCAGTGTCGCCCGCCTTTACCGAAGAGGTGGCCTTCATACTTCGGGATCAAGTTCGCATGCAGCACCGCATGCACACGGCTCTTTGCCCGGCGGATTGATCGCACCACCGCCACGCGTTCAGAGACAAGCCGCCGGAGGGCGAGCGTATCGTCGTCTGCCGCCCAGACCTCGGGCAGAAATCCCGCGGCATGCAGCTGTGCGAGTATCGCGGCATCGACCTTGTCGGTCTTCACCCGCGCATGCGCGATCGCCTTCACCTGCATGGGGTTGGCGATCACGACCCTTGCGACGAACGGTGTCAGAAGCCGCACGATGGCAGCCGTGTTCCCCGTCGCTTCCAGCACCACCTCATCATCCGCTCGAAGGTCCTTGCCGAAGGCCACGACAGTATCGTGCTCCAGTTCAAGCCGGAAGCTTTTGGCGGTAATACCGTCCTCGTGGATCGCGACCTGTGCAAAACTTCGATGGACGTCCATTCCTATTGATCTCATGCTTTGTCCTCCCAATCATTGTTAGGGGAGTGCACGGGCTCATGCGACATCTACGGATACGCGCTCTCGGCGCAAACGGGCAGGTCGCAGGGGCGGCCAGATAACAACGCGAGCTCGCAGCTCATAGTCAAAACGGCCTGCCCGCTTCTTCGCACTCCAGCGCCCCTGTCCCGATGCCCAAGTCTACCACGACAGATAGAAGACCAAGCGTCGAAATTGGAGCGCCACGAATAGCATGCCCGATAACAATATCTGCGAGCGATCAATCAGACCGGTGACTCTCGGCCGCAAGAATTATCTGTTCATGGGGTCAAAAAGAGGCGGCGACGCTGCTGCCATCGCTTATACGCTCATTGAAACCTGCCGCATGAACAGGGTCGATCCCGAAGCATGGCTTCGCTGGGTTCTTGCCCGCGTCGCAGATCATAAGATCAACCGCCTCGATGACCTCATGCCGTGGAACTGGTCAGCTGAATAAGTCAACGCCAGTCAGACCGGACGCATACGATAAACTCAATCATTGCTCCAACGGGCGGTCGAGCTCTGCCAGAGCGAAATAAGCTGATGCTTTGCGGGGGATCTCATTCGCCTGACGCAGTTCACGGTTCTTCATTCGAGCAGCTTGATTGGAAACCGTTTTTTCGCTGACACTTCCGCCCGCGGTCCCAACGTCCTTCGCAGCTTTCCTCAACCAGACGGGAAGCGTCTGATGAATACAGCCGATCTTCGGCGCGATCGCTGCTGTCGTGGCGCACTGCGTTTTATAGGAGCTCTGATGTTCCAGCACCATCTTCAACCTGGCGCGGAACCTGAATGGTCCAGCTTTGTTAAGTAAACTGATGCAGCTTCCTGCAAGGGGGCAACGATTTCTCAGCCTTGAATACCGCCGCCACAGGGGAAGCCAATGAACAAGCCAGATGCGATCGCGGCAGACGCGACCGAGAACGTGGTTCACTGGCAGCGGTTTTCGGTTCCTTATGAGTATCCGGTGATCTTCTCACGCGATATCTTTTCGCCTTTCAGTTCGGTTTTGTCTGATGTGCTTGCTCGGGCGGAGCCTGCCAAAACACATCGCTGCCTTGTCTTCATTGACGGGGGGCTTCTGACGGCGGCGCCATCCTTTGCCGATCGCGTGCGTCAGTGGTTCAACGCGAATGCGCCACATGTGGAATTGGCGGTCGAGCCGATTACCATTCTAGGCGGCGAGGCCATCAAGCAAGATCCGGCACACTTCGAGGAGGTGCAGAGTGCCATACATCGGCACGGCATCGATCGGCACTCCTACGTCATCGCGATCGGTGGAGGCGCCGTGCTGGATGCGGTCGGGCTGGGTGCGGCGGTGGCGCATCGAGGCGTGAGGCATGTGCGCGTGCCGACAACGGTGCTCTCCCAAAACGATTCTGGCGTGGGTGTGAAGAACGCTGTGAATTTGAAGGGCATCAAGAACTTCACTGGCACCTTTGCGCCGCCTTGGGCGGTCATCAACGACTCCGACTTTCTCTCTTCCCTGCCTCGAAGGGAGCGCATTTCCGGTATTGCCGAAGCGGTGAAGGTGGCGCTGATCCGGGACAGGAAGTTCTTCGAATGGCTGGAGGAAAACGTTGGCCGGCTCGCTGAGTTCGAGCGAGAGGCCGAGGAGCATATGGTTCGGCGCTGCGCCCAGCTTCACATGGACCAGATCGCCAACGGCGGAGACCCATTCGAGCGCGGATCAGCTCGGCCCCTCGATTTTGGCCATTGGGTAGCCCACAAGCTGGAAATCTTGAGTGAGCACGAGGTGAACCACGGCGAGGCTGTTGCGATCGGCATTGCTCTCGATGTTCGTTACTCGGTTCTGGCGGGCTTTCTGCGGGCGGGCGCAGAGAAGCGAGTCGCAGCCGTCTTAAAGCAGCTTGGATTACGTCTTTTCCATCCTGCTCTCTTGAAGCCTGGACCAGATGGTCGCCCTGCACTCTTGGCGGGTCTGGACGAATTCCGGCAGCATCTCGGAGGTGAGCTAACAGTGACGTTGCTCGAGGATCTCGGCAGAGGCATAGAGGTGCATGAAATCAAAGAAGACCTGGTCTTGGATGCCCTGCGTTGGCTCGAAGGACAGGAGGGCGCTCAATGACACAGAGGAGGGGCGATGAATTCCTGACGTATTGCTTGAACATCCACCCGACCGGGACTTGGGCGGAGGTTCGTGCGGCCCTTTCCGGCCCTTTCCTACGTGTCCGGGACGCCTTCTCGGCGGATAAACCTTTTCCAGTTGGGTTGCGCTTCTCGGCGCAAGCTCTGGAGGACCTGCGTGATCTTGGAGCCCGAGCCGAGCTCAAGGATCTGCTTGGGCGCGAGCGGCTGCTGGCGGTGACTGTAAACGGCTTTCCCTACGGGCCATTCCACGGCACCCGGGTCAAGGAGGACGTCTACCGCCCGGACTGGCGTGAACCTGAGCGGCTGCGTTACACCTGCGAACTTGCTGATCTGATGGCCGAGATTGCCCCTGAAGGCGAAATTGTCAGTCTCAGCACAGTGCCCGGTTGCTTCCGCGATCTGGCCGAAGGGCAAGAGGATCTGATCGCCGATAATCTCCTGAAGGCGGCGGCGCATTTGGTTGCTCTCGAGCGGAGGACAGGTGTCACAGTTGCCCTCGCCATCGAACCTGAGCCGGCATGTATGTTGGAGACTATTGCCGAGACCGTTTCGTTCTTCTGCGACAGGCTGTTTGGCTCAGCGGGGATCACGCGGCTTTCGGAGCTAGCGAAACTGGATTTAGATCAAGCCAAAGCGGCCCTGCCACGTCATCTCGGTCTTTGCTACGACGTCTGCCACGCCGCAGTTGAATTCGAAAACCCAGAGGAGAGCATCACCTTGCTGCGCGATGCCGGGATTCCAGTCCACAAGCTTCAGCTCAGCGCAGCACTTCGCATTCCGGTGGTTTCACCTGAAACTCGTAAGGCCTTGGAGAACTTCAGTGAACCGGTCTACCTGCATCAAGTGATTGGCCAACGCGAGAGCGGCCTGTACCGAGCTCTAGATCTGCCAGATGCGCTGGGGCGCGGAGCCGACGCCGACGGTGAGGAATGGCGCGTGCATTTTCATGTGCCGATTTTTCTGAAGGATCTTGGGGCCTTTGAGAGCACCAGAGATTTCCTCGAAGATATCTTGGCTCTCCACCGGACGAGCCCAATTTCCCGGCACCTGGAGGTGGAGACCTACACATGGGACGTCCTACCCGAGCGACTGCGGACCGACAGCATGGAAATGGCGATCGTCCGAGAACTTTCTTGGGTAGCAGATCAGCTTCAAAGCTGAAGCTCCCCACACTCCTCCGCCTCGGCCGCGTGTCAAACCTGCCGACGGTCTGGACGAACGCGCTTGCTGGAGCGATTATCGGCGCGGGCACATCGATATCAAACGGTGCGGTCATTGGTGCCGCGGTAATTCTGAGCCTCTTTTATGTCGGAGGAATGTGGCTGAACGATGCCTTCGATGCGGAGATCGATGCTCGAGAACGAGCGTCACGCCCAATCCCGTCTGGAGAAATTTCGCAAACTGCTGTGTTTCTCGTAGGGGCCGCACTCCTTGTCTTTGCGGTACTGCTGGGATCGTACTTCGGATCGACTGCGGCCGCGGCTGCACTCGCGCTAGCCGCTGCAATCCTGCTCTACGACTGGCTGCACAAGCGGACGGCGCTCAGTACCTTGATCATGGGCGCGACGCGGTTCCTGTGCTATGTCTTCGGGGCTCTTGTCGCAGGCGGTTTTTCAGCGGCGGTCCTAATCGGGGCAGCAGGGCTTTTCGCCTACGTGGTCGGACTGACTTATGCGGCCAAGCAAGAGGCCTATGATCGCATTGGCCGAGCTTGGCCGCTCGCAGTGCTGGCCGTGCCGCCGATCATTGGCCTCGTATTTGCTGGAACGAACCCGGTCGCCCTATCGCTTTGGGCCGCGCTGGTGGTCCTGATGAGCTTTGCGGTGCGACTGCTGTTCAAAAGGAAGCCGGGGGACGTCCCCCGGGCGGTCGTGACCCTAATCGCAGGGATCTCACTTTACGATGCCGTTCTCATCGCGGGACAGGGCTTTGCTGGAGTCGCGCTGGTTGCCGTTGGCGCTTTTCTACTGACTCTCTTCTTCCAACGGTTCGTTCCAGGAACCTGAGTGTTCGTCACTCGAAGACGTGAGACAGCACCAGCGACTTAAACTCTGTGGCGCGGAGCGGCCCGTCGGGGAGGAGGCTCGGCTCGGACGAAATTACAAGCGGTCCATCCGCTGAATCTGCGGTGAGGCGGCCATGTGTGCCGCGCACGAGGTGGGTTGCCGAGGGCGATATGATGTCGAGGAGCTGCCGAAAGCCAGCTTTGCGCCGGGCAAGTTTGGTGGCGGCCGCTAGCTTCGGGAAACGGATGTCGGGATCGATGAACAGTTCGACAGGATCGTAGCCGGGTTTGCGATGAATATCGACCGTACGAGCGAAGTCTGGAGCCTTCTCGTCATTGAGCCAATAGTAGTAGCTGAACCAGCGGTCAGCCTCAGAGACGGCAATGAGCTCGCCTGAGCGGGGATGATCCAGCCCATGCTCCTTCTTCCCCGTACCGTCCCAGACCGCCTCAATTCCATCCACGCGTTCGAGAATTCCCTTCACCTCGGGAATACGGTCATGATCGGCCACATAGACATGCGCGACCTGGTGATCCGCCATGGCGAAGGCCGCGCTCGCGCCGCAGTCCAGGACCTCACGCCCATGCTCCTCGGGGCGAACGGAGATCAGCCCCGCCTCGCGGAGCACGCGATTGATGTGGACCACGCCGTTCGCTTGAGTGATCCCATATTCCGACACCACAATAACACGACGACCAGTTTTGTCGGCCTCCTCGATGAGTTCGCCGCAGAGCGCGTCGATCTCACGCAGGTCCGAGCGTAGGTGGGGATGCTCAAGATCCGGACCGAGGCGCTGCAGATTGTAGTCGAGATGCGGCAGATATGTCAGGGTGAGCGTGGGCTGGCGGGTCCTCATCACGTGCAGGGTCGCTTTTGTAATCCAGTCCGAAGAGGTGATATCGGTAAGTGGGCCCCAGAACTTGAACAAAGGGAACGGCCCGAACCTGGCATCCAGTTCGTCGTGGAGTTCTGGTGGAAAGGCATAATGGTCTGGGATCTTGCGACCATCCGCAGGATACATGGGACGCGGCGTGGCTGACCAATCCGCACTCGAATACATGTTGTACCACCAGAACATCTTGGCGCAGGTGAAGTCGGCATCGCGCCTGCGTCCTGCTTCCCAGATCTTCTCACCTTCAACGAGGTTGTTAGGCTGCCGCCACAGCATAACCTCGCGCAGATCACGGAAGTACCAGCCGTTGGCGACCGCCCCGTGGCTCGAAGGGGGTAGGCCCGTCACCAACGTCGACTGCACCGTGCAGGTGACGGCAGGTGTTACTGTCTCAAGGGGACGCAGCGCGCCACGTTGAGCTAATCGCTTCAGGTTCGGAGTGTCGCGCCCGATGAGTTGAGGGGCCAGGCCGACGACAAGGATGACGAGAACAGGGTGCATAGCATGAGATGTATTCTTCAGCGCCACGGCGGCAACCTTTATGGCCTCGATAGCGTTAAATAGTGACGCTGACGACCATAGGAGCTCGCGATGACAGCCGCTGAAATGCTGCGAGAAATGGTCCTTGCTCGGGCTGGCAATGAAGCGGAGTGGATGCAGACAGAGCTGGACCGGCTCAAACGCGGCGCGCCCGAACGTGATCTTCACATATTTATGGGGCTGGCACCCCGCCGCCTTGGCAAGGCCAATCTTCGCCCCACGGCGGAGGAAAGCGCCGCGGTCGAGCGGGCAGTTTCTGGCTGGAGTGTTGAGGAATGGAGTGTCGACGGAGCGGCGCGGGTGCTCGCCCTCTTGTTCCACGCGGGACAACGCCCCTTCGCAGAGCGGTTCAAGGACCTCAGGCGAACGGCGGATGCCTCTGAGCTGATCGCGCTCTTCCGGGGCCTGCCGCTTTATCCGGAACCAGAAGCGCTGCACTTCGAGGTCGGTGAGGGACTGCGCTCGAACCTAAAGCCGGTCTTTGAGGCCATCGCGCATCACAACCCTTTCCCCCGAGACCACTTTGAGGAGCACCGCTGGAACCATATGATCTTGAAGGCCCTGTTCATCGACAGCCGGCTTGCCCCCATTGTCGGTCTCGACGAGCGGGCCAACCCGGATTTAGCGAGGATCCTGCGCGAGTACGCGCACGAGCGTTGGGCGGCGGGCCGTCCTGTCGCGCCTGAGTTGTGGCGCTGCGTCGGGCCCTTCGCCGCGGATGAGGCTGCGCTGGCTGATTTGGTGCGTGCTCTCTCCGAAGGTGGCGCAAGTGGAAGGGCTGCGGCGCTGGCACTATCCATCTCTCCTGCGCCACAAGCGCATGATATTCTGGCGGGGCGTCCTGAGGAGGACGAGATTGCAGCCGGGCGTCTCGACTGGCACCATTTGGAGGAGACGGCATAATGTACATCGATCCACATGCCCACATGATCAGCCGCACCACCGATGACTATAATGCTATGGCCGAGGCGGGGATCGTTGCAGTGATTGAGCCCGCCTTCTGGGTGGGACAGCCTCGGACCTATGTCGGGACCTATGTCGACTACTTGTCTTCAATCGTCGGGTGGGAACGCTTTCGCGCAAGACAGTTCGGCATTCGCCATTACTGCACAATCGGCCTGAACTCGAAGGAAGCCAACAACGAGGAACTGGCCGAAGGGGTCATGGAATGGCTCCCCCGATTTGCCCTGAAGGAGGGGGTCGTTGCCATTGGTGAGATTGGCTATGACGAGCAGACAGAACTGGAGGACAGATACTTCCGCGCGCAGCTCTTGCTTGCCAAGGAGCTGAGCCTGCCGGTCATGGTCCATACGCCGCATCGGGATAAGAAGCGGGGCACCACTCGATCCATGGACGTGATCGAGGAGATGGGTGTCGATCCCTCGATGTGCGTGATCGATCACAACAACGAGGAAACCGTCGCCGAGACGCTCCAGCGTGGCTACTGGGCCGGGTTCTCGATCTATCCATCAACAAAAATGGGCAACCGCCGAATGGTCGAGCTGCTGAAGCAGTATGGCGGTGAGCGGATCATTGTGGATTCCGCCTGCGACTGGGGTATCTCGGACTCGCTCGGTGTGCCAAAGACGGCCGAACTGGCACTGCAGTCTGGTATTCCCGAAGAGACAGTTCGCCGCGTCTGCTACGGAAATGCCCTGGCGGCCTACGGGCAGAGCGGCCAGATAAGTGAGCAGGACTGGCTGAACCCACCGGAGATTGACCAGCGCACTCTGTTCGAAGGGAACTCTGTCCTGCGGGGCGGTCGAGAACCACTGGTCGGGGAAGGGGCGAGGTCGCGCCGGGACGATCTCATCATCGAATAGGCTACTGGGTGCAATGGTGCCTGAACCTTAGCCAGGCTGAGGGCACCTCTTCCGCCCCCGATTGTGCATAGGGGCGCCAGACGGCTGCCGAGCGTCGGCGCAAGCGAGCCGCTTCGGCTGTCGCCTAGCGCCCCACTCTTGTGCTGTCCCGTGCAATCGAGGTGAGAGGACAGCGCTCTCCGCCTTCTTATCCTTGTCGGGGCTGTGCCCAAGGTGAATGAAGTACTCCTCCCGGGATCAGCCGGCGGGGCATGATCAATC
>NZ_JBMERN010000140.1:0-8847 GCF_049310965.1 Loktanella sp. DJP18
GTGCTCCTTCGTTACAGGCACAAAGACCTCGATCTTCAAAGGCGCGTCGGCAAAAGCTCTTCTTGCTTTCATGCCGGAAGCACAATCCCGGGTGGTGCTTTCCGGGGCTTCAAGTGCTGAAATCAAAAAGCTGCGATCCGAGATCGAGTGCATCAAATCCAGAGGTTATGCCGAAAGCCAAAGTGAAGTTGACGACGGAATCTGGGGTGTCAGCGCTCCGATCTATTCAGGCAGTGGCAACATGGAGGGGTGCATCACTCTTATGGTGCCCTCTTTCAGGGTTGGTGAACGCCGGGACGCACTGATTCGAAAACTCTGCACGACCGCCTCCAGCGCAACGGAGGCGTTGTCAGAAAAGCTCAAACCTTCAACCCAACCCAAACCCCAACAGGAGAAACAATCATGATCCGTCAAAGCTTTCTTGGACTGGCCTGCGCCATCAGCCTTGCAGCCACAGCCCACGCCGAAACTATTAACGTCGTGACCGATGCCACTTTCCCTCCCTTCGAATACGTCGAAGAAGGCAACCTGACCGGCTTCGATATCGAGCTGATGAACGCCATCGCCGCCCAGATGGGTGACGAGGTCAACTGGATCAACGGCGACTTTAAAGGCCTCGTGCCGAGCCTGGTTGCGCGCCGCGCCGATATCGCCATTTCCGCCATCTACATCACCGATGAACGGCTGAAGGTGGTCGATTTTTCGGAACCCTACTACACCGGCGGCCTGGTCATCATGACCAAAACGGAAGGTTCCGACATCACCGGCCCTGCTGAACTCGCTGGAAAGTCGATCGCTGTCCAGGTGGGGACGAAATCGACCAGCTATCTGCGTGAGAACTACCCCGACACGAATGTGGTCGAGGTCGAGAAGAACGACCAGATGTTCAGCCTCGTGCAGACAGGCCGGGCAGATGGCGCCGTGACCGGTAAGCCGGCCGCACTCCTTTACGTCAAATCCAATCCTGACGTTCAGGTCCTGACCGAGCAGCTCACGAGCGAGAACTACGGGATCGCCATTCGCAAGGACAAGCCTGAGCTGGTGACCGCGGTGAACGAGGCCATCGAAGCGCTGAAGGCCGACGGCACCTACCAAGCTTTGGTCGAAGAGTATTTCGGTCAGTAAGAACGAAAGGTCGAGGCTATGAATCTAGATTTTGCACCCGTCTGGGATGGCATCCCCTACCTGATGCACGGCGTTGTCGTCACCGTCGAGGTAACGGCACTGGCTCTTGTGCTGGGCTGCGCGATTGGCTTGCTGGTAGGGATCTGCCGGCTGAATCCGCAACGCAGGGTGGTCTACTTTATAGCCTCGACATACGTCACCTTCTTTCGTGGCACCCCTCTGCTCGTTCAGCTTTTCCTGCTGTTCTATGGGCTGCCGCAGTTCAACATTTTCCTCCCGGCATTTCTGTGCGGGGTACTGGGCCTGGGCATGTATTCCGGTGCCTACGTCTCGGAAATTGTGCGCGGCGCCATCGAGTCCATTGATCGTGGTCAGGTGGAAGCGGCCCGTTCGATCGGCATGTCTTCGGCTCAGGCTATGCGCGTAATCATCCTGCCGCAGGCCGCCCTGCGCATGGTGCCGCCACTCGGAAACGAGTTCATCGCGCTGATCAAGAATTCCGCGCTGGTCTCGCTGCTGACGATCTCTGATCTGATGCATGAAGCGCAGATCATCATCTCGACCAGCTACCGCTCCTTGGAAGTCTACCTGGCGGTCGCACTGGTCTACCTCGTGCTCACCTCCGCCATGGGGGCGATCCTGCGCCGGGTGGAACGCAAGCTTCGCGCCGGAGGGCTCGTGTAATGACAACAGCACCCATTATCGACATCCGCGGTCTGGCGAAGAAGTTCGGGGAGGTCGAAGTCCTGCGTGACATCTCGATGCGGGTCCAGCCGTCACAGGTCATCGTCATCGTAGGCCCGTCCGGGTCCGGCAAGAGCACCCTTCTGCGCTGCATGAACGCACTGGAGGTCCCTCAGGAAGGTTCCATCGAGATCTGCGGAATGTCACTGCTCGAAGACGGCAAGCTGATCCCTGAGGCAGAGTTGAACAAGCTACGCCAGAGGGTCGGCATGCTCTTTCAGTCGTTCAACCTCTTCCCTCACCTCAGCGTCATGGACAACGTGACGATCGGCCCGCATCTTCTGCTCAAGAAGTCCCGTGCTGAGGTTGAAGCCATTGGGCGTGACCTGCTGGATAAGGTCGGCCTTGGGAACCGGGGTGACGCCTACCCTTCGCAACTCTCAGGCGGCCAGAAGCAGCGTGTTGCCATCGCACGCGCCCTCGCCATGAACCCGCAGGTCATGCTGTTTGACGAGCCCACCTCAGCACTCGATCCGGAGCTGGTCGGAGAGGTTCTCGCCGTGATGCGTCAGCTCGCAGAGGAAGGCATGACCATGATCGTTGTGACCCATGAGATGGGCTTTGCCCGTGAGGTCGCCGACGAGGTGCTCGTCATGGACGGCACGATCATTGAAAAAGGCTCGCCGGATGAGATCTTCGGCAACCCCCGACAGCCACGCACGCAAGCATTCCTTAAATCAGTTCTCAGCAGGTAAGCTTATGACCTATTCCGTGAATCGCGGCGACAGCCCCCTGGTCCTGGGATTTCCGCACGGCGGCACTCAGGTTACAGTCGATGTCGCTGCGAACTTAAATGAAAACGGTCTGATCCTGGCCGACACCGACTGGCACATCGCCAAGCTCTACGATGGTCTTGTGGAAGATGTCACCACCGTTGAGGCGACCTTCCACCGCTACGTCATCGACGCCAATCGGGATCCAGGTGGCGACAGCCTTTATCCTGGTCAGAACACGACCGGTCTGATCCCGCTTCATGATTTCGATGGTCAGTGGATCTGGTTGCAGGAACCCTCGGATGAGGACCAGAAATATCGCGTCGCCTCGTTTCATGAACCCTACCACAGAGCCCTGAACGATGAGATCCAGCGCGTGAAGTCCAAGCATGGCTATGCCGTGCTGATTGATTGCCACTCCATCCGCTCTGAGATCCCTTTCCTGTTCGAGGGGGTCCTGCCTACGCTCAACATCGGCACGGACTTCGGTAAAACCTGCGACCCTGCCATTGAGGCCGCCGTGATGGGTGCGATCGCAGATGGCCCTTTCACCCAAGTCCTCAACGGCAGGTTTCGGGGAGGCTGGACGACACGGCACTACGGGCGGCCGGCGGATCACGTCCACGCGGTCCAGATCGAGATAGCTCAGCACGCCTATCTCAGTGAGGAGACCCCGCCGTTCAGATACGACAACAAAAAAGCAGACGAACTACGGCCGAGCCTGGCTTCCATACTTTCCGCCGTCCTTTCCGCGGCACAGTGAGACATCCCATGACATCGACAGTTTTCGCCCATCACGCCCTTCTCGCCGACGGGTGGGCTTCCGACATCCGAATCTCGATCGACCAGGGGCGCATCAGCGGGATCGAAAAGGGTGCCGTGTCGTCGAATGGCGACGAGGTGGTCGGCTTCCTGACCCCTGCCCCCGGTAACCTGCACAGTCACGCCTTTCAGCGCGCATTCTCGGGCTTGACAGAGCGCCGTGGAAACCCTGTCGACACCTTCTGGACGTGGCGGGAGATCATGTATCGCTGCGCCCTGACGATCCAACCCGATGAGCTGGAGGTTGTTGCGGCCCAACTGTACATGGAGATGCTCGAAGCCGGTTTCACAAGGGTTGGCGAATTCCACTACCTCCACCATGACACCGATGGCCGTCCATACGCCAACGTCGCCGAGATGGGCGAACGTCTGGTCGGTGCAAGCGTTCAGGCCGGCATCTCCATGACGCTACTGCCCTGCTTCTACGCCCACGGTAACTTCGGTGGGGCTGATCCCGTCGCCGGACAGGCCAGGTTCGTGAACTCGCTCGACAGCTACGCCCAGATAATCGACCTGAGCAAGGCGATGACAAGCAAGGTCGACGGCGGTGAGGTCGGTTTTGCACCGCACAGCTTACGCGCCGTCGCTCCGCACGAGCTTACGGCCATCCTACAGATGGGCCCAGGGCCCATGCACATGCACGTCTCTGAGCAGATGAAGGAAGTGAACGACTGTATCGCTTGGTCCGGCCAACGTCCGATCGAGTGGTTGATGGCCAATGTCGACGTCGATGAGCGCTGGTGCCTCATTCATGCCACCCACCAGACAGACGAGGAGCTGGCGTCGATTCTGAAATCTGGCGCCGTGGTTGGACTATGCTCCCTGACCGAAGGCAACCTCGGGGACGGCGTCTTCGCGGGGCAGTCCCACATCGGGAAAGGCGGCGCCTTCGGGATCGGATCAGACTCCAACATCCGGATCAGCCTGGCCCAAGAGTTGTCCCAACTTGAGTACTCACAACGTCTTCAACTGCAGAACCGCAACGTGCTGGCCGGCGGAGAGGGTTCGACTGGCGAGAACCTTTTCCGCAAGGCCGTGGCTGGCTCCGCACAGGCTCTGAATGGATCCCCTGCCCTAGCAGTCGGAAACGAGGCCAGCATGATCAGCTTTGACGGGTCAGCCGCTCCTTGGATCAATCATGAAACTCTGCTCGACTCGTGGATCTTCGGGATGGATCAAAGCCCTGACAAGGTGTGGGCCCGCGGCAAGGTTGTCGTGTCACAAGGTAAGCACATCGACCGGGATAGTATCTCGGCCAGCTTCAAGCGGACGATGACGACGATCGTGGCAAGGTTCTGATTTAAATGCACCCAAGCTCAATCCCCGTTCATGACCGTTAACAGGCAGTCGGCCGGCGCTTACCGTTCGAGAACGGAAATTATCCTCGGGGTGTGATCATGAAAATCCGGATTGGTTACGTCTCGGCATGTGCTACTGCTCTGCCCCCCGAGAACTGGACCGTTTGAAGCTGGAGTTTTCCGCTAATTTTCCCTGGATGGGAGGGTAATCCTCCCGTTTTTAACGGGGTGCCGCCGTAGAACTTAGGGTCAGGACTCGTTCTCATTTCAAAGCCAGAACATGACGGTTGCTGCGAGGGCGATGGCGGAGAGGAAGACTTTCGGGCATCGGTCATAGCGTGTGGCGACACGCCTCCAGTCCTTCAGACGTCCGAACATGATCTCGATCCTGTTGCGTCGCTTGTAGCGGCGCTTGTCGTGCTTGATGGGCTTGGCGCGAGACTTCCGGCCCGGGATACAGGGCTTTATCCCCTTGTCTTTCAACGCATCTCTGAACCAGTCAGCGTCGTATCCCCGGTCGGCAAGCTGCCTAGCAGGGCCGCGGCACCGGTGTAATCACTCACCTGGCCTGCCGTCATGAAGAACCGGATCGGACGTCCTTCGGCATCGGTGACGGCATGCAGCTTTGTGTTCATGCCACCCTTGGTGCGACCAATCACACGGACCCGCTGGTCGTCGGACCCCCCTTTTTCAACCGCAGGCTGGTCGCCGTGCGGTGCGCTTTCAAATAGGTCGCGTCGATCATCACCGTCTTCGGAACCGCCGCCTCGGAGGCCAGCCCCTCCATGATCCGGGCGAAGACGCCCATGTACCCCCACCGCTTCCAACTGTTGTATAACGTCTTCGCGGGACCATACTCCTTTGGTGCATCGCACCACCGCAAGCCATTGCGATTGATGAAGATAATACCGCTCAGGACACGCCGGTCGTCGACCCGCGTCACACCATGGCTCTTCGGGAAGAACGGCCGAAGCCGGGCCATCTGTGCGTCCGTCAGCCAGAAAAGATTGCTCATCGTCACCCCCGTCAGTTCGGGAGCTTGAATCACGCAGCTGTGGCGACCTCAAGCAGATCAATGGGTCCTGACCCTACTTTTGCGCTTTGCGCTTTGCGTAGCGCCGGTCCCGTTCAGCTTTCCGGGCCGCTTCGTAATCAGCAACGACGTCACCGTTCAGGTCTTTCTCAGCGACTTTCAGTGCGTCAGCTTCGGCTTTGGCAGCATTTTCGGCCGCGAGAGCGTCAGTGCGCACGGCGTCCTCCTCGTCGCGTTTGTTCTGCGCCCGCTCCGCCTGACGGGCGTCCCGGGCGGTCGCCACCGCTTGGCGCTCCTCCTGCCGCGCCACCCGGGTAGGTTCAGCAGCTTCCTGTGCGGCCCGATGCGATTGCAGCAGGGCAGCTTTTGCATCGGCCGCAGCGCTGCGACGGCCGGCGAAGTCATTCTCTTTGGGGTTTCTCATGTTTTTGTTCCGTTGAACGTATTGTTGCTCAGATTGTCAGGCATAGTCGACGTAATACAACACGAGCACGGCGACCAGCCTCTCCTCCCGCTATCGAACTTCAAAGCCGGTTGAATGAGCACAGGCAGTCCAGGGCCTGCCATAGCAGCCACAAAATGATCCCTGTCGCCAGAGCGCCTGCGGTCAGGAGGATCGCCAGCACTGTCATTTGCAGGTGTGACTGCGTGACGATGTCATGTTCTTTCATACGTTGCCTGGCTTTGCCGATCCGGATTGTCGTCGGAATAACGATGCGGCAGTATTCCTTCAGGATTAGTGAACCTGAATGCGACGCCTGAGACCATGAGCAAAAAGACCCTCAATACGACCAATCTTGAAAAGCTGGGTGCGGAAACACTTGCCGCTTTGGTGATGGATCTTGTCCAGGGCAGTGCCGCTCTGCAGCGCAGAGCCCGGCTTGAGATCAGCGCCGCACAGGGTCCGAAGGATATTGCTGCGGATCTCCGCAAGCGGTTCGCCGCGTTGCGTCGCGCGACGGCTTTCGTGGACTGGCGGAAGCAGAAAGCTTTGGTCAAAGACCTCGCGGGTCTCCTCCGCATGATCGAGATGAATATTGCCCCGCTCAATGCAGACGACGCATTCGATCTGCTCTGGTCGTTCCTGCAGTTGGCACCTTCGGTCCATGAGCGCACCGATGACAGCAATGGGGCGGTGGGTGCCGTCTTCAGTGAAGCCATTGACCTCATCGCCACAATTTCCCCACGCATCTCTGTCGATCCCAAGACGCTTGCGGAGCGCATTCTGGAGGCCGTGGCTGGCGCGGGCTACGGCGAGTTCGACGGGATCATTGCCGCGACCGCGGATGCCATGGGTGACGCAGGTCTCGAGCATCTGAAGGTCGTGACGAAGGCCTGGGCCGACATCCCGCCAAGTGCAGCTGACATCGAGAGATACAGCGGCTTCGGCCTGTCGACCTCTGCCGCCGACAGCTTCCGGCGGAACAAGGAGTTGACACAGTCGATCATCCTTGCGGACGTCGCCGACGCGCAGGGTGACGTCGACGCCTACATGGCGCGATACACACCCGAACAGCTGACATATGGCACGATCGCACCAAACGTCGCATGGCGGCTGCTGGAGGCTGACCGTGTGGACGAGGCTCTTGCGATCGTGCGAACGGCTATGGCTGCGGACGCTGCGAGTTCCTACAGGCCATTCCGCCATGACCTTGATCTGGCGTATGTGGAATGCTTGGAACGGAAGGGCCGGACAGCAGATCTGATTGAACACCTCTGGCTGAGTTTCACCGAGACGCTGGACGCGGGCAGCCTGCGAAAGTTTCTGAAATCACTGCCTGACTTTGAAGACGTAGAGGCAGAAGAAAAGGCGTTGAATCATGTAGAGGTCTTCCCGGATCTGGAGGCTGCGATCGATTTTCTGATATCCTGGCCCGCATTGACCCGCGCCGCCCGGATGGTGCTGGCCCGTTCGGAAGAGTTGGACGGCAATCGATATGAAACACTGACCCCGGCCGCCGACGCTCTGTCCGACAAACACCCCCTCGCAGCCGTTCTATTGCGACGCGCGATGATCAGCGATGCGCTCGATGGCGCCAAATCAACGCGATACCGTCATGCCGCGCGGCACCTTGCCGAATGTCGGTCGAGTGACGCCATCGTTAAAGACTATGGCAGCATTGCAGACCATGACGTCTTCAGGGCGCTTCTGAAGCAGAAACATCCGCGAAAGTTTGGATTTTGGGAACTCGTCGATGGGTAGCTTCCGGCCGATTCTGTTGAAAAACAACGGTTCGCTCGTGCAGAAAGTCAGGTGCCGATGATGGCGGAATCGCCTTTGTTGTCAGGCTGGGCGCACATGCTGCGGTCGGGAAGGATCTTGGCCAATTTCCGGAGGTTCTGAGCGGTGGCAGCGAGCAGAAATTCGTCACTTGCGCCGTTCGGACCACGTAATCGGAGCCGCCCCAGCCGCAGAATGCGCTTGAGGTGGGCGAAGAGCATCTCGACCTTCTTTCGGAGCCGCATTGAGACGGCGTATTGCTCTGTCTTCGCGATGTCGCGGGCGACTTGGCGGGCATCTTCATGCTCTTCGCGGGTGATCTTGCGGGCGTCGGCATTCGGGCAGCAATTCGCCTTCGATGGACAGGATTGGCAGGTCAGCTTCAGGGCCTGATACTTTGCGACGCCCTTGCCGGTCGGGCCACGGTTCGGGTCTGAGTAGTTGCGTCGGAATTGCTTGAGGGTTTCGCCTTCCGGGCAGATGTATTGGTTGTTCTCGGCGTCCCATTCAAAGTCGGCGCGAGACCACGTGCCGTCTGTGCGGCCCGCCTTGTCGATAACCGGAATATGCGGTGCGATCTTGCGGTCCATCAGCCAGCCCAGCATCGGCCCGGAACCGTAAGCGGTGTCTGCAATAATGCGCTTGGGATGCAGGTTGAAGGTGTCTCTGACACGGTCCAGCATCGTGCGAACGGACCCGACCTTAGCTTGTCGGATCGACCGGGTGGCCTCAACATCGACGATGACAGCGTGGTGCGTATTCCGGGGTGATGCGCCCACCGATTCCGATTTGATGCGCCCACCCATTCCGATTTCATCCGCCCACCGGTTCCGGGGTATGCGCCCACCCCTGTGACGTGCTGCTGCGAGGCAATCTGTAACCGGCTACCTT
>NZ_JBMERN010000141.1:0-8838 GCF_049310965.1 Loktanella sp. DJP18
ATTACTGGTGCGTTTGATACATAAGGCCGGATATTTTTGACCAAAAGAAGGTGGGTGCGGTAGGCTCGTAGCGTGGTTTCAACAGGGATTCGCCATGCGCATGATTTTCGTCAACCTGCCCGTCAGCGACCTCGCTCGCAGCCGTGCGTTCTATGAAGGCATGGGGTTTTCTATCAACCCGCAATTCTCGGACGACGAGGGAGCCTGCGTGGTCATCTCCGACACGATATATCTGATGATCCTGACCCGCGCAAAGTTCGAGGGTTTTGCACCGAACCCCGTCGCCGATCCGCGAACTACGACCGGGTCGCTGATCGCGCTGTCCTGCGACAGCCGCGAGGAGGTCGTGGCGATGGTGAACGCCGCACTAACCAACGGCGGCAGCGACACCGGCAAGGTGCAGGACATGGAAGGCTTCATGTACGGTCGCAGCATCTGCGACCCCGACGGCCACGTGTTCGAACCCTTCTGGATGAATCCCGCGGCCGTCGAAGGGCAGCCGGCTTAGGCTGCCTTGATCTCGACCATCTCGATCGCAAAGGTCAGATCCTTGCCCGCAAGCGGATGGTTGGCGTCCAGCGTGACCTCGCTGTCAGTCACGTCGGCGACGGTCACGGGCACGACCTGCCCCTGCGGGGTCTGCATCTGCAATTGCGTGCCGACCTCGAGCGGGATGTCCGCCGGAATGTCGGTGCGCGGGATCGCCTGACGCGCCTGGTCATTGACGGGGCCATAGGCCTGTTCGGCAGGCACGTTGACGGTCTTGGCGTCGCCCACGGTCATGCCGGGGATCGCGGCGTCGAGGCCCGGTATGATCGCACCGGTGCCGATCTGGAATTCCAGCGGATCGCGGCCTTCGGAACTGTCGAAGACGGTCCCGTCGGTCAGGGTGCCGGTATAGTGAATGCGGACGGTGTCGCCCTGTTTTGCAGTCGTCATGTTGCGTCCTTTCGGTTCAAAATCCGGTAGAGGCTAACGAATCGAGCGACGGGATGCAAACCGCTTTGCCTCCCGACGTCCTGCGTGCAACTCTCCGCCGATACGGACCGGAGGGACCATGATCATCACGACCTGCATCTTCGACGCCTATGGCACGCTGTTCGACGTCAATTCGGCAGCCCGCCGCGCCGCACAAGAGCCCGGACAGGACCGCCTTGCCGATGCCTGGCCGCAACTGGCGCGGGACTGGCGGCAAAAGCAGCTTGAATACAGCTGGTTACGCGCCGTGGCCGGGCGGCACTGCGACTTCTGGCAGGTGACGCAGGATGGACTTGATTGGGCGATGGAAGCGGCAAAGCTGGAAGACGCCGCCCTGCGGGACCGCCTGCTGGCGCTCTACCGCGAACTGGATGCCTTTCCAGAGGTTCCGGCCATGCTGACCGCCCTGAAGGCCAAGGGCCTGAACACCGCCATCCTGTCGAACGGATCGCCCGAGATGTTGCAGGCCGCCACAGCGTCAGCGGGTCTGGCGGCGCTGCTGGACGACGCGCTGTCAGTCGAGGCCGTGGGCGTCTTCAAGCCGCATGACCGGGTCTATGACATGGTGGGCCAACGCTTTGGCTGCGACCGCGATCAGGTGCTGTTCGTCTCGTCCAACGGCTGGGACGCCGCGGGGGCCGCGGGATACGGATTCCGCACCGCCTGGGTGAACCGCACCGGCGCGCCCGTCGATCGCCTTTATGCGACGCCGCACCATGTCCTGACCGACCTGACCACGATACCGGACCTGACCTGATGCCCGATTTCACCGCCCTGGACGGCACCCGCCTGCATTACGCCGATGATGGCACCGGCCTGCCTGTGCTGGCACTGGCCGGATTGACGCGCAACGGCAGCGATTTCGACCATGTGGCCCCGCATCTGGATTGCCGGTTGATCCGCCTCGACTACCGGGGCCGCGGCCAGTCGGACTGGGCTGATCCCGCCACCTATACCGTCCCGGTCGAGGCGCAGGATGCCCTGGCCCTGCTCGATCATCTGGGGCTGGAACGCGCCGCGGTCCTCGGCACCTCGCGCGGGGGGCTGATCGGCATGACGCTGGCGGCCACCGCCCACGACCGTCTGCTGGGGTTGGCGCTGAATGACATCGGTCCGGTGATCGATACCGCCGGTCTTGACGTCATTCGCGGCTATGTCGGCAGGAACCCGGCACAGCGGACCCTTGCAGAAGCCGCCGCATTTCGCGACCGGCACTGGACCGGGTTCAAGGGCGTGCCGATGGACCGCTGGCTGGCCGAAGTCGCGCAGCATTACGCGCAGACCGACGAGGGCCTGGTGATCCGCTACGATCCGGCACTGGCAACGACACTGGGCGATGGCAAGACCGGGATGCCGGACCTGTGGCCGATCTATGACGCCGCCGCCGGACTGCCGCTGGCCGCGATCCGGGGTGCGAACAGCGATCTGTTGTCGGCTGACACCTGGGCAGAGATGCGACGTCGCCGCCCGGACGGCCTCTTTGTCGAAGTCCCCGACCGCGGACACGTCCCGTTCCTGGACGAACCGCAAGCGCTGACCGCCCTTCACGCCTGGCTGAAAGAAATGCAATGAACATCGACATGATCCGCGCCGCCGACCGCCGCCTTGACGGCCATGTGCGGCGCACGCCGCTGCTGTCCTCGCCCATTCTGGACGAGATCGCGGGCCGCCGCGTGCTGGTCAAGGCCGAATGCCTGCAACACACCGGCAGCTTCAAGTTCCGGGGCGGCTGGTCGGCGGTGTCCGCACTGGACGACGCCCAGCGCCGAGCCGGCGTGATCGCGTTCTCCTCCGGCAACCACGCGCAGGGTGTCGCCCTTGCCGCCCGCACGCACAATGCCCCCTGCGTCATCATCATGCCCGCCAACGCCCCTGCGGTGAAGATCGCCAATACCCGCGCCCTGGGGGCAGAGGTCGTCCTGTACGACCGTGCGACCGAGGACCGGGACGACATTGGCGACCGCCTGTCGGCAGAGCGTGGCCTGACCCTGATCCGACCCTTCGACGACGCGGAGGTCATCGCCGGGCAAGGCACCTGCGGGCTGGAAATCGCCACGCAGGCGGCGGCAGAGGGCATCACCGACGCCGCGGTTCTGGTCTGCTGCGGCGGTGGCGGCCTCACCTCTGGCATCGCGCTGGCACTTACGACGGATGCACCGGGTCTGCGGGTCCATCCCTGCGAACCCGCAGGCTTCGACGACGTGACCCGCAGCCTTGCCGCGGGGTCGATCCAGCGGAACGCCGCGCTGGAAGGGTCGATCTGCGACGCCATCGTGACGCCCCAACCCGGCAACCTGACCTTTCCGATCATGCAGCGTCTATGCGGTCCCGGTTTTGCGGTCAGCGACGATGACTGCCTGCGCGCGATGGCGCTGGCCTTTGCCCGCCTGCGCATCGTGATCGAACCGGGGGGCGCGGCGGCGCTGGCTGCGGCGCTGTTCCACGGCGACGCGCTGGACAGCGACGCGGTCATCGCCGTGGCGACGGGCGGAAATGTCGACCCCGTACTCTTTGCGCGGGCACTGGCGATGGACCCGCAGACCGCTTGACGTCCTGCGCGAATGCAAGTCTGTCTGACGACACGTGCAGCACGAGGGAACCAGCCATGACCGAAACCACCGTGACCCGTGGCGACATCACGATCCACTCCCGCGTCGATGGGGCGCAGGATGCCGACGCCCCCACGGTCGTCTTCGCCAACTCTCTCGGCACAACTCTCCATCTGTGGGACCCGGTCATGGACTTGCTACCCAAGGACATCCGCTACATCCGCTGGGACAAGCGCGGCCACGGCAAGTCCAGCGTGCCGGATGCGCCCTACACGATGGGCCAGCTTGTCGGCGATGCCGAGGCGGTCTGCGACGCGCATGGCGTGCGCGATTGCGTCTTAGTCGGCCTGTCCGTCGGCGGCATGATCGCGCAGGGTCTGGCGGTCAAGCGTCGTGACATCGTGCGCGCGATGGTGCTGTCCAACACGGGGGCCAAGATCGGCACACCGGCGATCTGGAACGACCGCATCGCGTCCGTGCGCAGTCACGGCATGGCAGCCTTGGCCGACGGCGTGATGCAACGATGGTTCGGCGAGGACTTCTACCAGACTCCCGCGATGGAACCGTGGGAAAAGATGCTGATCGACACACCCGCCGAAGGCTATATGGGCGTCTGCGCCGCGATCTCGGGAACCGACTTCTTCACCCCCACCAGCGGGTTGCGCCTGCCCACCCTCGGCATCGCGGGCAGCGACGACAAGGCGACGCCCCCCGATATGGTGCGAGAGACGGTGGACCTGATCCCCGGCAGCGACTTTCGGCTGATCCGCCGCGCGGGCCACCTGCCCTGCGTCGAAAAGCCCGAGGAATATGCAGGCATCCTGACCGACTTCCTGACCCGCACCGGCACTGTCGCCTGACCATGCCGCTGCCCGTCCTCTTCATCCTGATCACCGTCGTGATCGACGCGATGGGGATCGGGCTGATCCTGCCGGTCATGCCGGACCTGATCCAGTCCGTCGAAGGCGGCAGACTTGCGAATGCGGCGCTGTGGGGCGGTGTTCTGGCGACGGTCTTTGCAGTCATGCAGTTCCTGTTCGGCCCGCTGATCGGCGCCCTGTCCGACAGCCGCGGACGCCGGCCGGTGCTGCTGGTGGCCTTGGCCGTCATGGCGCTGGATTACCTGCTGATGGCTCTGGCACACACGATCTGGCTGCTGATCCTGGGGCGCATCATCGGCGGCATCACCGCAGCCACCCAATCGACGGGTGCCGCCTACATGGCCGACATCTCCAAACCCGAAGAGAAGGCCGCGAATTTCGGCCTGATCGGCGCGGCCTTTGGGGTGGGCTTCGTCATCGGTCCGCTGATTGGGGGCGGCCTTGCCATCTGGGGCGAACGCGCGCCGTTCTATGCCGCCGCCCTGCTGGCGGGCCTGAACTGCGCCTTCGGCTACTTCATCCTGCCCGAAACCGTCACCGACCGAATCCGCCGTCCGTTTGCATGGGCACGCGCCAATCCGCTCGGTGCGTTCCGGCACAGCGCCGCCTTGCCCGGCTTGGGCCGCCTGCTGGTCGTCACCTTCATCTACGCGGTGGCGTTCTTCGTCTATCCCGCGATCTGGGCCTACTACGGTCAGGCGCGGTTCGGCTGGGGGCCCGGCATGATCGGCCTGTCGCTGGCCCTGTTCGGCATCGGCATCGCCATCGTGCAGGGCCTGCTGATGAAGCCGATCCTGCGCCTGCTGGGAGAACGCAACACGGTCATCGCAGGCCTAGCCATCGACGTCGGCGTCTTCGTCGTGCTGGGCTTCCTTACGACGGGCTGGCTGGCGTTGCTCTTCACCCCGCTGACCGCATTGGGGTCGGTCGCCGGTCCCGCCTTGCAGGGCATCATGTCGCGCAAGGCCGCCGACAACCAGCAGGGCGAGCTGCAAGGCGTGCTGACCGGCGTGAACGCCATAGCCACCATCATCGCGCCGCTGGTGATGACGCAGACCTTCTGGCTGTTCACGGCCGTCAGCGCCCCGGTCTACGCCCCCGGCGCGCCGTTTCTGTTGGCGGCCGTTCTGGTCGCGCTGGCCATCGCCATCTTCGCGCGGACGCGAACGACACTGCCGGTGCCGCAATTTCCCGAACCGGGGCCAACCCCTTGACACGGACTGCCCGAAACCCCTTGCCAGAGGCCCCCATGACCCAGATCAAAGCCGCCGTCTGCCACGCCCACGGCGATCCCTTGCGGATCGAGACCGTCAACCTGCGCGCCCCCGGCCTGGGCGAGGTCGAGGTGACGCTGAAAGCCTGCGCCATCTGCCACTCCGACATCCACTTTGCCGACGGGGCCTGGGGCGGCACTTTGCCTGCCGTCTATGGCCACGAGGCGGCAGGCCACGTCACCGCCGTAGGCGACGGCATCCGAGGCGTGGCGGTGGGCGATGCGGTCGTCGTCACCCTGATCAGCGCCTGCGGCACCTGCGCCACCTGCGGATCGGGCATGCCGGTCCTGTGCGCCACACCGCCCGCCCATGACGGGCCGCTGACCACGCTGGACGGCGACCCCATCGTCCAGGCAATGAACAGCGGTGCCTTTGCCGAAAAGGTGGTGGTGGACCAAAGCCAGATCGTGAAGCTGCCCGCCGACATGGACCTCGTCGCCGCCTCGCTTCTAGCCTGCGGCGTCATCACAGGCGTCGGTGCCGTGGTGAACGCGGCGGGCCTGCGCGCCGGTCAGGACGTGGTCGTGATCGGCGCGGGCGGCGTCGGACTGAACGCCATCCAGGGGGCTCGCATCGCCGGTGCCCGCCGCATCGTTGCCGTCGACATGACCGAGGAGAAGCTGGCCATCGCCCGCGATTTCGGCGCGACCGACGGCGTGCTGGCCACGGTCGATGCACCTTGGCGCGTGGCAAAACAGGCGATGGGCAGGGGGGCCGATGTCGTCGTGGTCACTGTGGGTGCTGTCCCCGCCTATGACACGGCACCGAAATATCTGGCGATGGGCGGCAAGGTCATCATGGTCGGCATGCCCCATTCCGGTGCCATGTCGTCCTATGAACCCGTCATGATCGCCGCCACCGGGCAGGGCATGATCGGGTCCAAGATGGGCGATACCGTCATCGCCCGCGACATCCCGTGGCTCGTGGACCTCTACCAGCAGGATCGCCTGAAACTGGACGAACTGGTCAGCCGGACCTGGCCCCTCGACCGGATCAACGAAGCCATCGCCGACACCAGGACCGGTGCCGCCAAGCGCAACGTGATCGTCTTCGACTGACGCCCCCCGTTCATCTGGCCAAATAAACTCAAAACCCGAGGGTCCATGAAACTCGCCGACCTCGATATCATCGTCACCGCTCCCCCGGCCCCTGGCTGGGGCGGGCGCTACTGGATTCTCGTCAAGCTGACGACGGACACCGGCATCACCGGCTGGGGCGAATGTTACGCCAGCACGGTCGGCCCGGACGCCATGCGCACCGTCATCATCGACGTCTTCGCGCGCCACATGGCGGACGAGAACCCCGAAAACATCGACCTGATGTTCCGCCGCGTCTATTCCGCCGGTTTCACCCAGCGTCCCGACCTGACCGTCATGGGTGCCTGGTCCGGGCTGGAGATCGCGTGCTGGGACATCCTGGGAAAGGCCCGCGACCGCCCGGTTCATGCGCTGATCGGCGGACGGACCAACGACCGCATCCGCGCTTACACCTACCTCTATCCGCAGCCGCATCACCCGATGCCCGCCTTCTGGGCTGACGCCGACATGGCCGCGGAAAGTGCCTTGGCGCTGGTGGATCGGGGCTATACCGCCGTCAAATTCGACCCCGCCGGTCCCTACACGATCCGCGGCGGACACATGCCGTCGCTGCACGACATCGCGACATCGGTCGCCTTTTGCCGCACGATCCGCGACGCCGTGGGCACCCGCGCCGACCTGCTGTTCGGCACGCATGGCCAGTTCTCGACTGCCGGGGCGATCCGCATGGGGCAGGCCATCGCGCCCTTCGATCCGCTGTGGTACGAGGAACCGATCCCCCCCGACAACACGCACGAGATGTCCAAGGTCGCCGCCGGGGTGAAGATCCCCATCGCCACCGGCGAACGCCTGACCACCCGCGCGGAATTTGCCCCCGTCCTGCGCGCCGGGGCCGCCAGCATCCTGCAACCGGCCCTCGGCCGTTGCGGCGGCATATGGGAGGCGCGCAAGATTGCCGTGCTGGCCGAAGCCTACAACGTGCAGATTGCCCCGCACCTTTACGCCGGCCCCATCGAATGGGCCGCCAACATCCAGCTCGCCGCTGCGATCCCCAACATCCTGATGGCCGAGACCATCGAAACCCCGTTCCACTTCGCTCTGATCAAGCACAGCCTGCGCGTCGAGGACGGCTATATCCCCGTCCCCACCGCATCCGGTCTCGGGATCGAGGTGGACGAGACCCTCGCCCGCGCGCATCCGTACACCGGCACCGACCTGCACCTGGAAATGCAGGAAGCTTCCATCAGTTACCGCGCCCCCAACGTCTTTGCCGGCGGCGCTCCAACCAGCGACTGATCCCGTCTTCCTTGCAGCGCGGCTCTCGCCTATGGTTGAACCATGTTCACGAGGAGCTGACAGAATGGCCAGCAAGACCGAACAACGCCGCGAGGATCTGCGGCATCGGCTGATCGACAGCGCAGAGCGGACGATCATCGCGGATGGCCTTGCGGCCCTGAAGGCGCGGGCATTGGCGCAGGACGTGGGCTGTGCCGTGGGTGCCATCTACACCGTCTTCGACGACCTCGACGGATTGACGTTGGCCGTCAACGCCCGCACCTTTCGCCGGCTTGGTGCCTTCGTGCAGGACCGCACCGGCACCACCGGCACGCCGCAGGACCGGCTGGTCGCGATGGGAACCGCCTATCTGCACTTTGCCGCAGCGAATCAGCCGGGGTGGCGGGCGCTGTTCGATGTGGCGATGACCGACGACGGCCCGGTGCCGGACTGGTACCGCGCCGAACTCGCCGCCCTCTTCGCACAGATCGCCGCCCCACTGCGCGATCTTTTTCCCACCTGGCCCGCTCAACGGATCGATCTGATGACGCGGGCCTTGTTTTCTTCGGTTCACGGCATGGTGCTGCTGGGGCTGCAACGCCGGATCTCTGCCGTGCCATTGGATCAGATTGAGGCGATGATCGCGGTTCTGCTACGCAACGTGACCGCTGAAAATATCTGCTAAACCTATCGCATGAACAACGTTCACTGATAGGAGGACCCGATGTTCAAGACACTATACTCCGAGTCCTGCGGAAGCCGAATTTGGTGACTTGACGGCTGGGTTTGGAACGATTCAGCTATGCCTATGATCCGCCCCGGCTTTCTTTCCTCAGCAGACCGT
>NZ_JBMERN010000142.1:0-8288 GCF_049310965.1 Loktanella sp. DJP18
CTCAGCCTCGGGTCGACAATTACATGCGCTGCAATACGGCTCAGATACAGATGGGAGTCGCGTCAAGACAAATGCCTTGCCATCTGAACTCCGTCGCCTGTGCCAAACGATGCATGACATCGAGCGCGAATTCACCGCAATTATGAAACAGTCGGGACTCGCCGTCATGCCGTCGCAAGCCGCGTGGGAGCATGATGCTGCACCCGCGAGCTTGCTTGAGCAGCATTCGATCATCTTCATCAACCACCATGTCTATTCACACCATGCGTGGTATTCGATGGTCCACTGGTATGTGCGGCAATGCTATTTGTCTTTTGATCCCAAAAGTCTTGACGACCTGGTCGAGGCCGTCAAAGAGATGCCACCCCTGTTTGCAGTCATGCTGGCTGAAATGTGCACCTCCGCGCCGCAAAACTTGCGCTCATTCATGCATGATCTAAAGTCTGCGCTGGACGGTGGTCTCTGTGTTCCGGAGCTGCGCATACTTGGGACGAAGCACGACCTCGAGAGCCAAAGGATTACTACCAAGACATGGTTTGATGAGCTCGCGGCCCAAGGTGTCGTCCGCAAAGCCCCAAAAGAAGGCAAGGTCGCTTATTGGTCAGCTTGAAGCGTTGTCGCATGAATGGCGTCGGCCGCCCAGAAGCTTTGCGCCAGAACGGAAAAGCCTGGCAGTCCTCCCCAGTCATCGAGATTGCCGATGACATAGATCCTGGAGCGCGCGCGTGTCAGTGCGACATTGAGCAGGTTAGGCTTCGCAGACGCCCAAAGCCTGCTGCGCCTTCCAGCGTCCCCAGGAGCGGAGCCAAGAACCAGAAAGACGACGTCCACTTCTCGTCCTTGAAAGCGGTGAACAGTGCCAGTTGGACACAAAACTGGAGCCGTTGGGCCCAGGACACGCCTGGCAACATCGCGCGCCGCGCGCTCAACTGACACGAACGGCGAAATAACACAGATGCTGGCATCACTGCCGCTTTTCTGAGGCCACGACCGCGCAAACCTTGCAAGACTTCTTTCGAGCATGTCCATTTCCTCACGCACAACCTTGTCCTCGAAGGTTGTGCCGCGAACATCAAGCCAGCAGCTTTGTCCTGCCTCCGGCATAGGGTCGGAAATGGCGCCGGGCGCCCCCTGAACCATCTGACCATCATAGGCAATCCGGTTCGCCACGCTGAACATTGGGTCAGCACAACGCCGGTGGACACGCAAAGGCATGCCAGTCCACACAGTGTCACACACCTCTGTTCCAGTCGAAACCCAGGCCCCCATCTTCATGCCGCTGTCTGCGACCGTTTGAGCAGATGCTGATGACGGCGAGAAGCGCTCTTGCGCACCTGCATCCATGCGAAGTCTCTCGATAACCGCACCTGGAATCTTAACGACCGGTTCGACCTGCAACGGATCTCCGACAATCGTCGCCTTTCTGGCACGTTGGAGCAAGCCTGCAATCGACTGTGGCGTCGCCTGCCCGGCCTCGTCAATTAGCACATGGCCAATCCACTCTTTGACGCTCGGCAGACGACGCACAGACGCAAGTGACGTCGAAATCACAGGGCAGATCAGAAAGAGAGTATTCCAGATGGCGACCTGTTGCTCAGGCTGGGCCGGCAACTCTCCCTTCAGGACCTTCTTTGCCGTCCAGATGAATGACTTGAGGTCGAATGCATTTGCTCGCAAAACCAATTCATGAAGCTTGAGTGCTTCGACAAAGACACGGCTCCTGACGATTTCGAACTCCTTATCGACCCAGAGACTGGCGAGATGTCGCAAGGCATGATCCTGTTCGAAGAAGGCTTCGTCAGGAATAGTGAAGTCGATCTTGCGGCGCTTCATACGCGATTGGATCTTTCGAAACGCAAGATCAAGCACTTCCGGTGAGCGTGGTCCCGCCGTCGTATCCGCAAGGCTAACATCCTCATCGATCGACACGCCCTGTTGAAGCAGGGCCAACTTTTCTTGTGTCAAAGCAAGAAGGAGATCGAGGTCGGACTGGTGCTTGAATCTTATTTTGCTCAATGACTCGAGGTCCGCAACCGTTTCCTTGAACACGCGCTTGGCCGATGTCCATTCTGATGGCTTCACGGGACCCATGGCCGTCAGTCGCGCAAAAAGCCCGTGTGGCACCGGGACATTCCCCTCCCCCTTGACCCTCTTGCCATCCAAGCCGCTGAATGCCCGCCAGATGTTGTCGGAATTACCCATTGGAAGAGACAGTAGTCCCCAACAATCCGGATCGCTCTCTCCAAACGCCTTTGCGACGTCATTGGCGACAGCAGGGAGATATTCCGCGTCCGGAAAGCTGCGACGATCAATCGAGTGGCGGCCCGGAAGTTCTTTTGAAATGTTTTCGACCGCAGCGTTGTTGTTGGACGCCACAATGATCCCCGTGCCCGCGACAAGTTCGCCTCGCACGACGTTCACCCCTTCTTTCTTGATGCGGATTTCCTTGAAGATATTGTAAGGCGTTGCCTCGTTTGAGAGCATTGTTGCGCGCGCCACGATCGTTTGGGCAATGATATCACGCAAAAGCGTCGTCTTGCCGGTTCCGGGCGGACCGTTGATTGCCACCAACGGCTCATTGCTGATTGCAGCTCCAACCGCAGCCTGCTGGGCCAGGACCAATGAATGATGAGGTGACGATGGCCACCGGGCCGTGGCAAGATTTGGCATGGCGACGGCGCGTGCCATTGCTGCATCGTCACGCAAGAGATCGATCCTCTCATCAGGGCCGGTTGCATCCGCAAGAAAAGCGCGAAGAGGAGCGGACAGTCCTTCGACGTCACCGACACCATTCTTATCGCATACGCACGCCAAACGATCGAGTTCTGATGCATAAAATGAGTATTGGACCGCATCGGAAAAATCAGGGCGAGGAACGTATGCACCCTCTTTGAACCGGATCGTCTTTGACGTGACACGAATGCGCGCTTCATGACCAGCCATACCAAGTTTCGATATCAGGCCCTTGGTGAGACCGAGCAACTTCGCCAGATCTGCGACATCCGTATGGACCATAACGCCGCGCGGTTTTGGAGCCTCGCCGTCATCGTCATCGAAAGTTGCAACTGGACTGCGCTCAGCATCTGACGTTTCATCTGGCCCCAGACCCTGCGCGCTCACTGCGCAGCCAAACTGCGTCTCCATGATGACGCCCACAGTTTCGTCAATCTTCGCAAAAATGCCGGACATGGTGCGCCCGGCAGCAAGCTCAGGCACCCCAAACGTAAGCGGAGCTGGAGTAAGGGAGCCCTCAAGCGGTCGCCCCATCCAGTCGAGGATGATGGTTCCAAGTGCTGCCGTCTCCCATAAGCGCGCTATGGCTTCTCCATCAGGCGCCTCGTCCGGCGCAATCGCCTTCAAGATATGGCCAACAACGTCGCGCATTTCCATGCAGCCCAAATAGACCAGATAGAAGGTCGCAGAGGAACTTGTGATCGCAGGATGAGATTGCTGCCATGGCAGCTTCCCGCGACGGGTGCCGCTGTGCTCAGTCACGCCAGGAAAGCCGTTTTTACCCCTCCCAACCTTGGGTGCGGTGGGAATCTCCATCGACTCGACGTCGCGGAAGAACTCAAGAGTTGATTTGATGTCAGTCATGGAGAGGAAATGGAGTTCATCTCTCCTGATCGGAAGCGCCGCATCACACGTGCAGGCCGAAGAAGCACTTGATCGCGCATGACAGATCTTGCAAATTGCACATCATGCCGAAAGATACGATTCACTCAGATGCAGAAAGCGCGGCAGCCTATAAGGCGGCGGCCAATTTCACCTATCTCATTGCTGAGTGTGGATATCGCGAACCAAAATTGATCGCACAGGACAGATATGCGTGCCTCATGCCGCTCCTGTTCACACATGCCATCATCACTGGCCGGATTGGAGACAAGGTGGGCTATGATGACCGGTGGTGCTACAGCAGCGCGCGAAGCGGAGAGTGCACTCGCTGCGTGGGCAGGACAGGGTGAGCCTGATGGGTGGCATCGACACCCCAATTCCGGCCGCAGACGCCTATACGATGGCGATGCCATCCTGAAGGAGTGGGTCAATCCATAGTTAGACTAGGACAATTTGACGACCAAGATGCGCAGGCACAGGCTTGCTCTTGAGGCGCACCAGCTCATAACAGCAGCCCTGAACATAATTGACCATTTCGCACATCCAGGACACGGAAAAGCGTGCCCGTCGGGCAACCGACCACGTCAGGAAATCGTCTGGACGCTCATTCTGCCACAGGCTGGCATGCCCTATGGAGAAGAAGTCACCGTTTGTTTCAAACCCGATCTCGAAGGCGTCAGCCTTGATCGTTGCGATGCTCGGAATGGCGATCATAAGATCATTGCACCACATGAGGCTCACGATCTCGTTGCTGTCGTCATCGTCAAAACAGACGATACGCGCTTCTTCAAGAATCCGCGCCGTTTCCGCGGCATTCTCCCAGTCAATGACAAAGACCTCGTCAGGCTCAATGAAAAAACGATCCTGGGCTGTCAGGTGAACCCGGCACCCTATCCAACATCCGACAGGCAATTCGCGCACCGCTTCAAGGTCGAAATCATAGCAAAGCTCACGTTGGTTGCGTGGCGACACAAGGATCACGGTGTCGCCTCTGAAGTGATCACGGTAGGACAGGAGTGGTGATGGGTCGCGGATCTCAGCGGGCGTCAGGGAAGTTTTATAGGCGAAGCGGTCGCACAAAACAGAGGTATGTCGGAATGCGTCCATGAACCGGAGGAAGTCAGAAACACCGCCGCCTTGCGCGTCAAAGTGATCACCCCATGCAAGTCCGGCAGAGACCAGTGAATTAAGGTGGATATCAGAAAAATACAGTGACCCTGCCCCATCGAGCTTGACGGCGCGCAGAAGTTCCGACTCGCATCTCAGGTCCCATAGCATGACGGATTGATACTTGAGCGTATCAAGAAAATCAGCCTCGCCGTGAAACCCCGCAGCCCTGCCGATCATGCCGAGGCGGTGCGAACGGGAAACAGATGGTGGAAAGATGCGATCTCCGATTTGAAGAATACGTTCAAGATCACCGTGGGCGACCTTGTAGCCAGGAAACCGCTGGACGGTAAGGTCTTTCGCTTCTCTCAACTTTCCCGGTCACTTTCATCTTTGCACGATGTCGCGCATCCACGCCTGAACAGGAAATGGGTCCAGGCCGCGCGAACCAAAGAGTCCATTTTACAGCCACCGCAAGAATGCGCCGATCGCGTCGCAAACCAGCGACCTGGGCCATGATCACAGTTGAAAATCCTTCGGAATCTGCAAAGAGGACCAATGTTCTCTACAGGACCAAAGCAAGGAACGATCACATGGCAGCCGGCCACCCGCCCTCCGATATAACAACGCGAAGCAGGGCGCGTGCACGTGCCGCCTCACTTCTGAAGCTTCCCGAAGCTGCGATCGAGGATGATCTCGTCGACTTTCTCGTCACAGACCAAGGGGACGCCCTTCTCAGGGCGCGCGCTGGGTCTGGTAAAACGACTGCCCTTGCAATCAAGGCCGCCTATCTGACGCAGGATCTCGGGATCAAACCCGAGACTATCATGATGCTGACCTTCAACAATGCGGCGGCGCGATCCCTCGAACAGCGCCTGTCCGCATTTGGCGTGCCTGGCGGCATCCGGGTGCGGACCTTCCACGCACTGGGACAACGCATTGTGCGCGCGCATTTTGGCGACTCCCGGCGTCCCGTCTTCGACGAGAAAAGCGAGGATGGCCTGGCAATCGCCCAGATGATGCAGGAATGCATCGACGAGATCGTGAAGAAGGAGTTCTACTTCTTCTGTGCCTCAAAGATGCGCACACACTATGGAAAGCGCAAAGAGTACGTTGAATCCGTCGGTCGTGAGGCGCTGGTTTCTGCTGTTCAATTTCTGCGGGCGCGTGGATACGGCCTTCAGAACCGGTTCGAGAACGCATGGGAGGTTGCCGGACCGATCGGCGGCACCGCAATGAAAGTCATCGTCGCTTTCGAGAACCGGCTCCGGGATGCTCGACTGCTCGATGCAACCTCTGTCCTTCAAGCCGCAGCATGGTCGCTCGAGCGAGAGATCGAAAAGGGCGTCATGCGTCAATCGGATGCCCATGGTGTAGACTGGATCTTCATCGATGAGTTTCAGGACGTTAGCCTACCCTACATGCGCCTCGTCGCAGCCGTGCGCGACATCAACGGCATGATCAACATTCAAGGCGTCGGGGATGACTGGCAGGCCATCAACGGGTTCGCAGGTGCGGACCTCGATTACTTTCGTGATGCAGCCAAACACCTGGATAACCCCAAGCAGCTCGATCTACTGCGGAACAGACGCTCAGGAGCGAAAATCGTGAACTGGGGCAATGCCGTCATGGATGCCATCGGAGCCGACGACGGTCCGGCAATCCTTTACCCCGGCAACGGCCAGGGTGAGGTCAATACCTCAAAGGTCACCGCGAAGCGCGACCTGTTCCTGGCCGCAAAGCGCCTCGCAGAACTGGTCGACCTTTCGCTTTCCGATGTCGCTCTTATTGCAAGAAAGTGGAAGGTCGGCGACCACACGATGTATCGCCTGCGGATTCAGGTTGAGGCCTTGTTGCGCGAGAAAGGCTACAAGGGGTCTGTCACAGGTATCACGGCACATGGATCAAAAGGCCTTGAGTGGGATCAAGTACTTCTCCTCGACGACGGGTCCTTCCCGATGGAGCATCCCTCTCGCCCGATCCTCGAGGCACTGATCCCGGAGGATGAATACCTGCGTGAGGAGGCGTGCCTCAAGCATGTTGCCGGCACACGCGCCCGCAAGAGGCTCGACGTCGTCGACATGACGTAGCGAGATTCTGCGATCGGTCTGAAATAATGCCTGAAACCGGATGAGTTTGATTTCCGACTGGCAGCAGAAAGTCCAATTTCATGATTATGGACAAACAGAGGAATACCTAATCATGACCGAAACCGCACCCAAAAAGAACTGCTTTCAGCTAGGTGAACCGCTGACCTTCTGCCTTTTGCTCTTGGGTGCACTTTTGCTGGCAGCCGTGCTTGCGTTCGGAGCCGGACACTTGCAGGCAAGAGCTGAAGCACTTGAGTCAAGCTTGGTTGCGTCTTTGGTCGCGGCGGAAACAGACATCAAGGCCCAAGGCGACGTCACTCTTTTTGTGAATATGTCAGGCGAACAAGTGGAGCGTGCCGTAACCTTCGGGCCGTTAGGTAACAAGTTTGTCCTGGTCTGTGCACAGAGCGCAGACGGCACAATCCTGCCTTGGTATATGAAGTATCAAGTTGCCCGCAAAATTTCTCTCTTGAAGGTGCGGGACCACGACGGCGCGTTGGAAACCTTGACATCGACTTGCAAAGAAGTGCTTGCGGAGATCTGATCTGCAACGGCCCGGCGCCACCCAGCACAGGCATTGAGCCATAATACCGCGTCTTGGGTGGAAGCAAGATTCCTGTGTGCACATATCCGGATCGGACAGATACGGCATCGGTCTCTTCCGGGTCTGATCCAAGCAAACCAACTCTTCACAGACTGACCAAATATGACGAATTTCATCTTCCAGAAGCGGTTTCTCCCGCTGGGTGTCTGCATTGTAGGCGCCATCGCATGCTTTGCACTTTCAATCGCGCAAGCCATGTGGCTGATGATCCCAGGCATCATTCTGGCCGCGCTGTCGGCCTTGGGCGTCTATGATCTGATGCAGACGCGGCACGCCGTGCTGCGTAACTACCCTGTCATTGGTCATATCCGCTACCTTCTTGAATCCATCCGGCCCGAGATCCGGCAGTATCTCCTGGAAGGCGACCGCGACGAGGAGCCTTTCAGCCGCGAGACGCGCAGCCTTGTTTATCAGCGCGCAAAGGGCGTTGAAGACAAAAAGCCGTTTGGCACGTCCGAGAAGGTTTACGACTCTGGATATGCCTGGGTCACCCACTCCATGATGCCCAAGCACATCGCTGATACCAACTTCCGGGTCCTGATCGGCGGGCCAAATTGTGCTCAGCCCTACAACGCATCCATCTACAACATCTCGGCCATGAGCTTTGGCGCACTTTCCGCTAATGCCATCAGCGCGCTGAACAAGGGCGCAAAAGAAGGCGGCTTCGCGCATGATACGGGCGAAGGTGGTATCAGCACATACCACCGGCAAGGCGGCGATCTGATTTACCAGGTCGCATCCGGCTATTTCGGTTGTCGCGCCGATGATGGCACATTCGATGTCGGCAAGTTCAAGCTTCAGGCCGCAGAGCCTCAAGTGAAGCTCCCCGGATTGAAATCCAGGGCTTCCTGATCGGTGTGAGCATCGTGATG
>NZ_JBMERN010000143.1:0-8258 GCF_049310965.1 Loktanella sp. DJP18
TAGTACGTAGCCGTCGAAATAACGGGCGAGCGGATAAAGTGCTGCGTTAGGGCCGGTGGTCCCAAGCAGCATGGCGGACCAAAACTCTATTGCCTGACTGAAGCCGTCGGCGCGAAATGGAACCCAGCCCATGATTACTGCGCTTAGCAGGTAAAGCCGCGTAACTACGTCTGGCGTTTTAGCAAGCCAGCTTCCAAGGAAGCTGCGCTCTAGCACCAAGAATGCCCCATGCCAAACACCCCAGAAGATAAAGGTCCAAGCTGCTCCGTGCCATATACCCGTAGCGAGAAAAACTATGCCTAAATTCACATACGTGCGGATTGGCCCTTCCCGATTGCCGCCTAGGGGAATGTATAGGTAATCGCGAAACCATCTTGATAGCGTCATGTGCCATCGCCGCCAGAAATCAGTAATTGAGCAGGCGGCGTAAGGATAATTGAAGTTCTCAGGGAAACGGAAGCCGAATATACGCCCCAAGCCTATAGCCATATCGGAATAGGCCGAAAAATCAAAATAGATTTGCAGAGTATATGCCAACACGCCTAACCAAGCAGTTTCAGGTCCGAGACCTCCGGCGGGGATGGAGAATATGGTGTCTGCGGTCAGTCCCATCGGATCTGCGATGAGCGCTTTCTTGGCGAGCCCAGTTACGAAACGTTGCATGCCTGCGGCTATATCGCCTTGGCTAGTGTGTCGTTCAGTTAGTTCTGCCTCGACTTCAGAGTAGCGAACGATCGGCCCCGCGATCAGCTGTGGAAACATTGAGATGTAAAGCGCAAGCCGCAAGGGGCTACGCTGAACCTCAATGCGGCGGGCCTGCAGGTCAACTAGGTATGATAGCGCCTGAAAGGTAAAGAACGAGATGCCAATGGGTAGACCAGGAGCGATGTCGTAGGCATTAGAAACGCCAAGGTTGTCCAGAATGAAGCCTAGATATTTGAAGACAGCAAGGATGACGAGGTTGGCAGCTATGCCGAAAGCAAGCAGACCCCGCGTTCTGCCTCCGCGTACAGCTTCAGACTCTATGGCGAGGCCGAAGGCGTAGTTCAACGCGATGGAGCTCAGCAGCACCAGCAGGTGCTTTGGATCGCCCCAAGCATAGAAGACCAAGCTCGCGGCAAGCAACAGGTGATTACGCCAGATGCCTCGCACCGCCAAATAGGCCATGAGACAGGCGGGCAAAAAAAGGAAAAGGAACGTGGGTTCGGAAAAAACCATTTATAAGATTCTTATGCCAGATTTTATCTGTGCAGCAATAGGGTCATGAAGCATGCATTTTTCAACGGATAATGACGTTTTTGTAAAAAACATATAGATACAAAGCCTTGCTGCTGTAATTTTTTAGTATCTTATTGCCGTAAAATAATTTCCGCACGGGGAAAATTGAAATTAAGATAACTTTAGCTAATTTCGCAAGCCCGCAACTCATAAATGTTCAAAAACGCTCGTTTTCGGTACTTTTTGCCGTCTTGGGGTGGATCACTGAGTTAGACCTGCCAAAACACCCTGCCAAACTATGAGGGTTTTTGAAGGTTTGTGGCATGTCTGTAGCTATGTTGATCGCAGGAATCTAAACAAACCACGCTTTGCCCCCTGCCCCGTCCGTTGATCGGTCAACATTGCGGTCAACTGGCGGCGTTCTTCGCCCTCGCGGTCAAGGCGTTCGCGAAGGTCTGCCACAGTCTCAGCCATGTTTTCAGATAGGGTGTTTGCGGCTTTAAGCTCGGCGCGTAACCGTTCAATTTCAATGCGGTTTTCGTGGTCAGGAGTGGAGGTAAGTGTCGGTTTTTCTGACTGGTCAACGGTGGTCAGGGGGAACGCTCTATGTAGTTCAGACGGATCAATTTCGTACCGTCCTTGAGCATCTTTTGGAGCACTTAATCGCCCGTCTTTTATGGCTTTTAGAACTGTTGCCTTTGCCTTGCGACAGGACTTGGCCGCTTCATTCAGTGTCATGGTCATGCCCGGTTTTCCTCGTGGTCATTATTGGTTTTCTTGACTGCTCATGACCAGTCAGTGTGACCAGTGTGTCACGATTTCTAAACTACGCAAACCATCGCAGAAAAGGCGTATTTCTGCATCGTAGGAGCTATCTTAAGCTGTTCTGTTTTCCGCAGTAGGCCACGAAGGCGGCACCCGCATTTTTCGGCGGGTTCCCTTTGGCCGTTTCTGCCTGCGCAAAGGCCAGCCAATCAGCTCGAAGGGCATGGTAGTCCCGACCCTTTTCCCTCGCCAAAGCGCGCGCCTTTTCCTCGGCCCAGTCAGGCAGGATAATTGCGGGCGCGATCTGTGTTTTCGTAGTACGGGGCCGGAAAATCACGAGATCATCGCCCGTCAACTCGATTCGATAGAAAGGCGTGTGATCGTCGGCGATGATCTGGCGAAGGTTGAGTCGAAACTTCTTGAGGGGGGCGTTGCTACCAGTCTTTTCCTGAAGTTTAGCGAGGCCGATCTGCCACTTTGGCTGACCCCCACAGTGCTTACGACCGATCTCATACAAGCGTCGTTCAAGCGGACGACGGAGGCGAAAATAATCGTTTGAGATTGTTACGACTTCATCGCCTTCGATTGCGCGCATCACCCAGTCGGACAGGATGACCTCGCAGTAGTCGAGTCGCCATTTTCCCTCGCCCTTCATGACAAACCCGCTGCCTGATTCAATCAGGCTGAAAAATCGTGTTTCTCGTCTGTTCCCTGTCTGAATATCGGTTTGGAAGGTTGTGCCGATGAGCCGTTGAAAGGCTTGCTCCAGTCGCTGATATTCGACCCCACCCGTCTTGCGGTTGGTGGTAATCATCAGTTCGCGGGCGCTAAAACGAACTCGCTTGCCGATCTTCTCGCCCCGGTTCTTGCGGTGCATGAGCTGGCTCACGCAGAAAATCAGAATGTCTTTGTCGAAGATTGTGGGCAGACCTACCCCGGACGGCACGATTTTTAATCGGTTGTCGCCGCCACGGTATTCGAGGTGCCGCATGTCTGGTTTGGTGGCGAGCGAGAACAGCGGATGCTCCATCGAAGCCATGTCGTCCTTTGGTACGACATCTGAAATGTCGAGGATGAAGAAATCCTTTTGGGGATGTCTGTCGGGTAGAAGGGGCATCTAAGTCGCCTTGGATAAATTCGTTAGATCAGGAACCAGCATCAGGTAGCGCATCAAGCTCGTCAAGTTCGTTATATCAGGACCCAACTTTGAGCGAAGTTAGTTCGTTAGTTTCGGAACCTAAGTTCGTTAGTTTCGGAACCTAAGTTCGTTAGTTTCGGAACCGACGTGTCAATTTATGTACTATAAAACAGTATTTTACAGGCTGTTTTTGGGCCCGTAACATACTCCGTAGGTAACACTATTAACACTAGGCTTTTTGCTTGATCCAATATTTACGAAAACCTTGAGGCAGTGTATGTGTTCAGATGTACACATGCTCAGAGGGTGATGAGATGACCGCCAGCACCACACTGACGATCCGGCTCGATCCGCAGCTTAAGGCGAAGCTGGGGAGATTGGCAGACGGAACACGTCGCAGCCGATCCTTTCTGGCGGCAGAGGCGGTAGAAACCTACGTGGACCGTGAACTGGCGATCATCGAAGGCATCGAGCACGGTCTAGCGGACGTAGAGGCCGGTCGGACGGTGAGCCATGACGACGCGATGGCCTCCATACGGCGCAAAATCGATGCGGTATCCGGCGGGGCGGCGTGAGGCGACCGGTCCGTTGGTCCACCGATGCTCTTGCCGACCTTACTGATCAGCTGGCCTACATCGCATCTGAGAATCTCACAGCTGCCCGCCGTGTTGCTGATGCTGTGGACCGCACGGCAATGGCCCTTGGCGAAATGCCGACCGGGCGCACCGGGCGGGTGACGGGCACCTATGAAAAATCCGTGACGGGTCTGCCCTACGTCATCGCCTATGCGCTCATGCCGCACAACGGTGTGGAGGCTGTCGCAATCGTACGGGTAATCCACACGTCCCGTGACTGGCCTGACGAGGGATGGCCACAGTAACGGGTTCACTGCGCCACGTTTTCCCAAACCACGCATCCACGCCGCTGAACGTCCTCGTTCGTGTAGTGCTGACCGTTGAGGATATCGCAATCTGGCCCATGTGCGTTGATCTTGAGCGCGTCTCGAGCATCCCAAAGAATTTCGTACCTGTTCGCCGGTCCTATCGCAAAGAAGCCCACAGCGCCACAGAGCGCCGCTATGAGGGCCATCACGCCCACTCTGCGCCACTTGCCCGCCTGATGGGCCTCCATGACGCCCAGGAGCCGCTCTGTGGCGCTGTGGAAGGTTCTGCTGGCGTCCTGTTGAGCCTCAGCTGCCGCGCTGACCTTGTGCGAGAGGCCGACAGATACGTCCCGCATTTCGCGTGCGGCCTCTCCGGCGGAATTCAGGGCTGCGCGATCCTCCCGCATGGCCTTGTCCAGGATGGCGGAAATTTTCTTACCGTTCGCTTCCCAGTCGGTGTTTTTGACGACTGTCGCCATGTAGGTGCGGGCCTCCTTCACGGAGGCCGCCGTTGCCGCCGCCTGATGCTGCACGTCGATCAGCGTGGTGGTGTTCTCTGCCGTGACGGAGACGAGGGCTTCCAGCATTTCGTCCTGGGGCGTGGGGGCGGCAGGGTTTGTCCGATCAGCCATTGCGTGCTGCCTTTCTGTCGAGATCTGCCAGAAGCGGCTGAATGTCTTTGACGTCGAGATCCCGTGTCACCCGTTCGCGGAGCAGGCCCGCCAGCTTTGCTGCGGCCTCGGGGCTTTCCATGGCGGCTTTGACGACGACAGCGCCTGCGATGATCTTCACACGGGTGTCGGTGGATTTTTTCTTTGACTTGAGGCGGGAGAGCTTGTCCTGAGCGGATGCAATCTGCTGGTCTATGGTCTTCATTGCGTGCTCCTTAGGGTTGTGCTCTGGTAGCAAGCGCCGAGGTGTGGGTAAAGGGCTGGTAGCACGAAGTGCTCACCTATACGTCGCAAGCGACGTGTGAGCGAAGGACCGCTGCGCATCCTTTCGAAACCAAGCCAAGAGGGCGATCATGGCGATTTATCATTTTGATGCCTCTGTGATCTCCCGCAGCAAGGGGCGGTCCGCGACCGCCGCGAGCGCTTATCGCGCTGCAGAGCGTGTCGTCGATCTGCGCACCGGCGAGGTGCACGACTACACCCGCAAAGACGGCGTCCTGCACACCGAGATCCTTGCCCCCGAGCACGCGCCGGACTGGGCGCGCGACCGGGCGTCGCTGTGGAACGCCGTCGAGGCGGTCGAGCGGCGCAAGGATGCGCAGGTCAGCCGCGAGGTGCGCGTGGCCCTGCCTTCCGAGCTGACGCCGGAACAGAACCGCGATCTGGTGCGCGGGTTCGTTCAGGCGCAGTTCGTCGCCCGCGGCATGGTCGCTGACATCGCCCTTCACGCCCCGGGGCGTGAGGGCGACCAGCGGAACCATCACGCGCATATCATGCTGACCACCCGCGAGATTGGCGCGCAGGGGTTCGGAGCCAAGAACCGCGACTGGAACGCCAGGGAGCTGCTGGTAGACTGGCGCTCGTCCTGGGCCGATCACGTCAACCACACCCTTGAGCACTGCAATGTCCACGAGCGGGTCGATCACCGCACGCTGGAGGCGCAGCGCGAGGAGGCGCTTGAGCGCGCCTATGCGGCCGAGCGCAACGGCGACGAGCGGGTCCACGTCGCGGAGATGGCGCGGGCCGTGGAGCTGGACCGCCCGCCCCTGCCCGACGTCGGTGCCCGTGGGTGGAGCATGATGCGGCGCGGGATCGCCACGCCGGCTTCCGATCGCTGGCAGGAGGTGCGCGAGATCGGCCTTCAGGTCCGCGAGGTGGCCCTGGAGTTCCAGGCGCAGGCCCGCGAATGGCTGGAGCGGGCGCTGGACCGGGTGCAGGAGCGCGCGGCGGCGCTTGGCTTCACCCGCGCCCCGGAGACGGCGCTGGAGCGGCTACAGGCTGCCCGCGCAGCGCGTGGGAAGGAGCAGGAGCCGCAGAGCGCCCTTGAGCGGTTACAGGCCGCGCGAGAAAGCCGGGGTGAGGACCGGAGTGTTGAGATCGAGCGCAACGTCGAGAGCGCCGGGGCGGACCTGACGGAGCAGGACCGGGAACGGCAGCGCGTGCTGGAGCGCGAACGGGTTCTAGAGCGGCAGCGAGGTATTGAGAGGGAGGGGCCGGATTATAGCATTTAATCGGGGTCAGCGCAGTGCCGCGGCAACCTCGTCGGCAATTTTGGCGGACCAAAGCGCATAGGCTGCTGGCGTTAGGTGCACGCCATCGTGCGTCATCGCTTCCATTAATCCATCAGCGTCGACGGGTAGAATATTAGACAAGTCGATCAGCCGTGTTCCAGTTTGGGCAGCCGCAACTGCGCGGGCTGCTTCCGATAGGGCGGTTGCTGTCGTCGCCGCCGACCCCCGCGTGGTAGGCAGTAATTGCCTGCGCATCGGTGGAACCGTCGCCACTAGTATTCGGGCCTTAGGCCAGCGCGCCGCCATTGCTTCGACCAATGTGGTCAACTCATACTCGAATGTCGCTGGGTTTACTGCTGATCCCGCTTGGAGCACCTCTACCGCACCGAACCCCAGTAAAATTGCGTCTGGGTCAATGACGGGTAAGGTAGGGACGAGATTGATTGCTGCTCGTGCAGTTAGCCCCTGGCGGGCGCAATTAATCGGTAGAGTAAGCCCTAGATTCCAATTGCCATCGTAGATTTGGCTATTCCCGAACATCAATATCGAGGCACCGTAGTGGTGAGCCTCTGCTAGAGTTGGGGCGCTCGGTCGGCAAACTAGCGGCGAAGAGGCTACTGAGATTGATGAGCGAAAACTGCCTGTGCTTAGCCCGAATGCAATGCCAAAAGAGATAGCCAGAGCTACTGGGGCGAGGACGCGAAGCCCAATCATTCGCCGCGCAGCATTTGCGCAGGATCAGCGGATTGTAGTTTGCGCGCTACCATAATCCGGATTGTGATGTCGGGGCGTATCTCATCGACTAGCGCCATATCTACCGTGTCGTTCCACACAAAATCGACTTGGCGGAAGATTTGGACTAACCGCGGCGATGCGGCCATACCAAAGCTGTCCATGAACACCAGCGCGTGGTTGGCTGGGGCCAAAGGATTATGGCAGGTGAAACGAGCTGTCGGCAGGGGGTCGATTGAAGCTAGCTCCACCGCTGCGCCTTCAGGCGTTGCGCACGACAGTCTTGCCGGGCGAGGGATGCGCGGGGCCAGGTCATTGATTTCGTCTTGTTGGCCGATCATTCGTGCGAGATCTCCACCGTGGTCTGCCCTTTCTGGTGAGGTGAGCGGTGGTAGTCCGGGCGTTGGCTCCAGTAAGGGCGCGAGATTTGCGTCCATGGCAAGTGCTGCGCCGAACTCAGTCCAGTGAGTATCTGTCCGATGATAGAGGCTGGCATCCTGATTAGTTCGGCGGATTTGCGCAAAGTAACGGGCGAGATCAACGGGGTGTGGACCAGAGAGGTCTTGGAGTTGCGCTACAATGACGGATACCCGAGGCGTCGATGCCAGAGTAAGCCAAGGTGGTAAGAGCTCGGGCAGCACGGTATTCTTGTCGGGGGCAATGATTTGAATCAGTGGTACATTGCGCGCGGCGAAGGCCGCATCCATGGCGTTAAATAGCGCTAGCCAAGCTGTGTCAGATGCCCGCGGCGCTGGCGTTGCTCCTTGGGCACCGGCAACAGCGGCATCGTCACCGAGGAACAGCGTCTTGTTTCGTCCGACCAGCACTTTTGGATAAGGCGAATGGCCGAATAACCTAAGCTTGGCCTCGGCGTTTAGTGCGATAAATCGTTCTTTCAAAGCGTAGCGTTCAGCCACGTAATATTTTGCCGCGCCAGGGAACGCAGCCAGCGCATCAAGGCTCAAAGGTGTAGCCGGTGTCGGCGCGGTCCGTTCCTCGCGCGGCGATCCTGGCCCGTCGAACATCTCAACTACAGTGGATAGCCCGATCCCGGTCAAAACCGCTAGCATGAGCGTCGCTGAGACAAAGGCACTGCGGCGGCCGGGAGATGCAGTGTCACGCGAGATGTGGGGGTTGCTGGGTGCCATAGTTCAAAACCGGAAATAAATGAACGGACTGTAGGAAGCGGCGCCAAGTGAGATTACGGCGGCGAGGAATAGCGGCCAAAGGGTGCAGATACGTAGGACCGCAACAGTGGGCCCTGACAAGCGGCTTCGAGCGTTGCTCGCGAGCCAAGGTGCGATAGGGGCGGCGAAGACTGCGCCAATCAGCATCACCGT
>NZ_JBMERN010000144.1:0-8190 GCF_049310965.1 Loktanella sp. DJP18
CACTCCATCCTGCGTCCAGACAGACACCGCCTTGGCCTCGTAGTCGTTCGCCGCTCAGCGCCGCACGTATTCGACTGCAACGGTCGCCGGACCTGCGGCGCGCGACTCTCGGGGCAGGGGCCCCGCCACGGGATCCTCGACTGCCACATTGTTCGGCAAGAGAACCCTACGTGACGAGTGCTACAGTAAAGAAACAAGTCTGCTCTTGTTCCTGGATTTTGGCAGAACCGAAAAGGCCATGTTGCGAAAGGCGCTGTCGGACGACAGTTCCCGGTCGGTGTGCAAGATGAATCGCACGCCTTTGTTGGCCAGGATACGGGCAATGACCTCGGAGCCGCCCTGACCCAGATCGCCATCCAGAATAACGAGGGGATGATACAGGCTGCAGTTCAGGCCATGAATCGCAGCCAAGGCGCTGTCGGAATCATGGTGGACACTGTCGATATCCAGTCCCAGCTCGCGCAATGCGACTGCCAACCAGGTGGCCACCTGCAGATCGCTTTCGACGATGATGATCCTGTCGTGGCGGACCTCGCCACCGGCGCTCATGTCTGATCCCTCATCGCCACTGTCCTCCACTACAGTTGCCCGGCTGACGCTGGTCTTGCCGACAAAGGAACAGTCACGGCAAAGAAGAAGTTCCTTTCAAAAAGATGGTCGCCAAAGGCGGCAATGTCAGGCTGATCCGCGCCGGTTGGCCGTGCATACCTTCATCGCTTGCATGCAGGGGCGCAGGGTTGCCTGTCCCGCTGCCGCCGTATGCAGCGGCGTCGGTGTTCAGAACCTCTTGCCAGACCCCGGACGACGGCACGCCGGTGTCGTATTCCTCGCGCACGACGGGGGCCATGTTGCAGATCGCGACGACGGGATCGGTCCCGTCATGTCCATACCGGATGAAGCTGAAGACGTTGTCGTCCTTGTTGCCGCCATCGATCCATTGAAATCCGGCAGGATCGCAGTCGCGCTCATGCAGGGCACCTTCGCCGCGATACAATGCGTTCAGGTCTGCGATCAGGCGACGCACACCGTCGTGGGCCGGATCGTCCAACAGGTGCCAGTCAAGACTTCGGTCGTGGTTCCACTCCCGCTCCTGCCCGAATTCGCCCCCCATGAAGAGAAGCTTCTTGCCCGGATGCGCCCACATGAAGCCATAGTAGGCCCGCAGGTTGGCGAACTGCTGCCAGCGATCGCCGGGCATCTTGCCCAGCATCGATCCCTTGCCGTGGACGACCTCGTCATGGCTCAGTGGCAGGACGAAGTTTTCCGAGAATGCGTAAACCAGACCGAAGGTCATTTTGTCGTGGTGGTACTTCCGGTTGATCGGTTCCTCGGCCATGTACTGCAGCGTGTCGTGCATCCACCCCATGTTCCATTTGAAGTTGAACCCGAGGCCACCCTCTTCGATCGGGCGACTGACGCCGGGAAAAGCCGTACTTTCCTCTGCGATCGTGGCCGCACCCGTGGCGGCCAGTTCCACCTGTGCATTCGTGCCACGCAGGAAATCAATGGCATCGAGGTTTTCGCGCCCGCCGTAGGCATTGGGAATCCATTCGCCGTCGTCGCGCGAATAGTCGAGGTAGAGCATCGAGGCCACGGCATCAACGCGTAGGGCATCGACATGCAGGTCCTTCAGCCAGTAGATCGCCGAAGAGCGCAGGAAGTTTGCCACCTCGCGGCGGCCGAAGTTGTAGATCAGGGTGTTCCAGTCCTTGTGAAACCCCTGCCGCGGATCGGCATGTTCATATAGTGCCGTGCCGTCGAACTGTGCCAGACCGTGGGCATCGGACGGAAAGTGTGCAGGCACCCAGTCGACAATGACGCCGATATTGGCACCGTGCAGCCTGTCGACCATCTGCGCAAATTGCTCTGGCGTGCCAAAGCGGGAGGTTGGGGCATACATGCCGATCGGCTGGTAGCCCCAGGACCCGGTAAAGGGATGCTCTGACAGGGGCAGGAACTCGATGTGGGTAAAGCCCATCTCGGTCATGTAGTCGATCAGCAGATCGCCCATTGTGGCGTAGTCGAGGATTGTGTCGCCGTCGCCGCGCCGCCAGCTGCCAGGATGCACCTCGTAGATGGACACGGGCTTGTCGCGCAGATCCTGCGGTCGGCCCGAAATCCAGCCGTCGTCGGTCCAGGTGTGACGGACGCGGCCTTCGACGATGGACGCCGTGCCGGGGGATTGTTCGGCCCGAAAACCGACAGGGTCTGACTTCAACGGCTGCAGATGACCGTGGACGCCAAGGATTTCGTACTTGTAGCTGTCGCCGCGGGAAACGTCAGGGACGAAAAGTTCCCAGACACCCGATGCCCCGCGCCGCCGCATCGGGTGCCGCCGCCCGTCCCAGGCGTTGAAGTTTCCGACGACACTGACGCGCCGGGCATTGGGCGCCCACACCGCGAAGGATGTCCCGGCGACGCCTTCGTGCTGGACGAGGTGCGCGCCGAGCTTGGTGTAAAGCTCTTCGTGACGGCCTTCGCCCAGCAGGTATTCGTCCAGCTCGCCCAGCACCGGGCCGAACCGATAGGGATCGTCGCGCACCCATTCATGCTCGCCCGCCTGCATCCGCAGGCGATAGTCAAAGCGCTTCTTCTTGCCGGGGATGACAGACGAGAAGAAGCCTTCGGCATGGACTTTTTCCAGTTGGGCCAGAGTGCGCCCCTTGGCGTCCGTGACCCACACCTCTCCTGCGTCGGGGGCGAAGACATTGACGGTCACGGTCTTGTCTGCCTCGAACAGCCCCAGAAAGCTGAAGGGGTCGCCGTGGCGGCCCCGCAGGATGGATTCCATCTGGTCGTCAAACGATCTGGCAATCATGCCGCGTCCTTTCCGTTCAGGATGTCGAGGAGGCCATGCAGAGGCGTCTCGATCCACGCAGGCCGCATGGCCCGTTCGTATTCCACTTCATAGGCTGCCTTGCGGATCAGAAAGAGGTCGAGCAGGGCGCGCTCTACCTCTGTGCTTGCGGGGTGGATCGGACTATCGCTCATGGTGTCGCGGTAGGCGGCCAGAAACGCGGCAGAGGTGGCCTCGCGCCATCCGTTGGCCTGCTCGTGGACCCAGTCCCGGTTTGACCCGGCATCGACGCGGCGGCGCATGACCTCCCACGTTGCATAGTCGAAGGACCGCAACATGCCGGCAACGTCCCGCAAGGGCGAGGTCTTGATGCGACGTTCACGCAGGGGCCGGGTCGGTTCGCCTTCGAAGTCGATCAGGATGACATCGTTCTGTGATACCAGCACCTGACCCAGGTGATAATCGCCGTGGATGCGAATGCGCGCACCCGAGGGCTCCATGCCCCGCAATGCAGCGAAACGTTCGGCGATATCGTCCCGGCGCAACAGCAGATCGTCCGCCAGCGTGCGGGCGTCCCCGTCTAGCGTCGATGCCTTCAGGTTGTCCATCAACGTTGCGATCTCGGCCTCGGTTTCGTCCACCAGCGTGGCGATGTCCTCGCGCGTCAGTGGCTCACTCGAGAATTCCCCTGACCCGCTGCCGAGGGCGAGGTGCAGTTCAGCAGTCCGCTTGCCCAGAACGGTGCCAAGATCAAGCGTGCCACCCATGAGGGTGCCTTCCTGCTCCTCGACCGGCAGAACTTCGCGGGCCTGCAGATCGCGGTCGAGTGCCGCGGTGATGTAGGCCCAAGCATCACCCTGGTTGCGCACGAATTCCAGAGCCGCCGCCAGCGTCGTGACGGCACCCTCGTCATCGACGAGGTCGACAGTCCCCAGCAGGGCAGGGGCGTTCCTGAAGTCGGTCTTGTCGGTCAGGAAGCGCGCAATCTCGATATCCGGCTGCACGCCGCTGCGCAGGCGGCGGTAAAGCTTCAGGACGATCTGATCGCCGAAAGCGATGGAGGCATTGGATTGTTCGCCGGGCAGCAGGCGCACGTCCGTATCCGTCTCGACCTCGTCCAGCCGATCGGAACGGGTGAACCGCAGGGTGGTGTCGCCGGTCGTCATGTCCTGCCCGCTGCGCATCGCCTCCAGCAGGGCAATGCTCATCTCTTCGTCGACGGCACCGTCCATCAGCGCCCCGACGCGGTTGGTGCGCCTCAGCTTGGACAGCGTGTGGGGCAGGCGCGGGCCGAGGGTCAGTGCGTCTTCGCGCCAGACGGCCGAGAGAGGAAGGAAATAGGACTGCATGTCACCACCGACCTCGACGTCGGCGATGGACAGCAGATGCTTGCCGTCCGAAAGCTCACCCAGCTGGCGCAGGGTCACCGCCCCGGTCCGCTCTCCCTTGCCGGCGAACCAGCGTTGCAGGGACAGGTATTGCGGCAGGGTGGACTTGACGAAATCGCGCCCTTCGCGTCCGTCCAGTGCCGTGGACAGCCGCCCGTCGCGGGTCGTCAGCGTCAGGAAGTCGGGCAGGATGCCCGCGACCGGCGAGTGCCAGGACGGTGCCTGATCGCTGTCGGCAAGTTCGAACCAGTAAAAGCCGTAGGCAGGCAGGGTCAGCAGATAAGGCAGGTCGCCGATCGGCGGAAAGGCGGACTGGCCGGACAGCTCAACGGGGACACGGCCCGCGAAGGCTGACAGATCGAGTTCGGCCGCCTGCGCGGAACGGGACAGGTTCGCGACGCAAAGCATCGCAATAGTCCCTTCCTCGCCCAGCTTGCCGGTGCGGCGGATATAGGCCAGAATCTTGCGATTCTGCGGATAGAGGATGTCGATTTCGCCCCGTCCGAAGGTCGAATGCTTCAACCGCACGGCAAGCATCCGCTTGATCCAATGCAGGTAGGACGACGGCGAGGCCTGCTGCGCCTCGACGTTGATGGATTGGTAGCCGTAGGTTTCGTCCTGGATCGTCGGCAGATACAGGCGCTGCGGGCTGGCGCGGCTGAAGCCTGCGTTACGATCGGCGGACCATTGCATCGGCGTGCGCACGCCGTCGCGGTCACCGAGGTAATAGTTGTCGCCCATCCCGATCTCGTCGCCGTAATACAGGACGGGTGTGCCGGGCATCGACATCAACAAGGAGTTCAGCAGTTCGATCTTGCGCCGGTCGTTCTGCATCAATGGGGCCAGACGACGGCGGATCCCCATGTTGATCCGCGCCCGCTTGTCGGCGGCGTAGGTATCCCACAGGTAATCCCGCTCGCGGTCGGTGACCATTTCCAACGTCAGCTCATCGTGGTTGCGCAGAAAGATGGCCCACTGGCAATTCTCTGGGATATCCGGCGTCTGGCGGATGATGTCGGTGATCGCATGACGGTCTTCCTGTGCGACCGCCATGTACATGCGTGGCATCAGCGGAAAGTGAAACCCCATGTGGCACTCGTCGTCGTCGCCAAAATAGGGCCGGGTATCCTCTGGCCACTGGTTCGCCTCGGCCAGCAGCATCCGGTTTTCGTAATGCTTGTCGAGGTCGGCGCGGATCGCCTTCAGAATGTCGTGGGTCTCCGGCAGGTTCTCGTTATTAGTCCCGTCGCGCTCTACCAGATAGGGAATCGCGTCCAGCCGCAGGCCGTCGACACCCTTGTCGAGCCAGAAGTGCATCACGTCCAGCACCGCTTCCAGGACAGCCGGATTATCAAAGTTCAGATCGGGCTGGTGGTCGAAGAAGCGGTGCCAGTAGAACTGTTCGGCCACAGGATCCCATGACCAGTTACTGTCGTGGGTGTCGTTGAAGATGACGCGGGTCTTGTCCATCCACTGCGTCGGATCATCGGTCCAGACGTAGAAGTCCCGCTCGGGGCTGCCTTTGGGCGCGCGGCGTGCGCGCTGGAACCAGTCGTGCTGGTCGCTGGTGTGGTTGATGACCAGTTCTGTCACCACCTTGAGCCCGCGGCGGTGCGCCTCGTCCACGAGGGCCTGAAAATCCTCCATCGTGCCGTATTGCGGGTTCACTTCCTTGAATTCGGCAATGTCGTAGCCGTCGTCGCGGAGGGGCGAGGGGTAGAAGGGCAGAACCCAGATCGTGTTGACCCCAAGCTCCTGCACGTAATCAAGCCGCTGCATCAGGCCAGCGAAATCGCCGATGCCGTCGCCGTTGCTGTCCTGAAACGCCTTGACGTGCAGTTGGTAGATGATCGCGTCCTTGTACCAGTCGAAAACGGTGTCCTTGGCGGCGGTCGTGTCGGTCTGGGTAGTCATCAGCGGGGTTCTCCCGGCGCGATCAGGCGCCAAATTGCATAAGGGCGGGATTCTGGGTCGAGGTGCAGGGTCTGGTATTTGCCGTGCCACGTGAATCTGTTGCCGTTCATCAGATCCTCGACCTCGATCGAGGCGTGATCGTCCAGCCCGAACTTCCACAGCGGAACCTCGAAACTGAACTCCGCCGGGGCGAAGGGGTCGATGAGCACATGGAAGAACACGAAATTGCCCGTCGCGGAATCGTGCCGCGAATAGGACAGAACGCGGTCCTCATGGGCGACCTCGAACTCCAGGTTGGTGAAATCGCGCATCGCGGGCTGTTCGCGCCGGACCCGATTGATCAGGCGAACGTCGTCCTTGATGTGGCTGGGCGCGTCGTAATCGCGGTGCCGCAGTTCATACTTCTCGCTGTCGAGGTACTCCTCTCGCCCGGGCAGGGGCGCCGCTTCGCACAGCTCGAACCCTGAATAGAGGCCCCAATTGCCTGCAAGGCTTGCCGCGAGGATGGCGCGTGTCCGGAATCCCGGTCGGCCGGAGGTCTGCAGGAAGACCGGGTTGATGTCCGGCGTATTCACGAAGAAATTCGGCCGCATGTAGTGGCGGCAGTCTTCGGTCGTCAGCTCCGTCAGGTATTCGGTCAACTCCGTCTTATCGTTCCGCCAGGTGTAGTAGCTGTAGGACTGGTTGAACCCGACCTTCGCCAGGCGTTTCATCACCTTGGGGCGGGTGAAGGCTTCGGACAGGAAAATCGCACCGGGATGGGCTGCCTGCACCTCGGCGATGATCCACTCCCAGAAGGGAAATGGCTTGGTATGCGGATTGTCGACGCGGAAGCACAACACGCCATGCCCGGCCCAGAACAGGAACATATCCCGGATCGCTTCCCAGAAGGGCGCGTTCGGCGTGCCGTCGTCCAGATAGTAGCGAAAATTGACGATGTCCTCGTATTTCTTGGGCGGATTTTCGGCGTACTTGATGGTGCCGTCGGGCCTGCGCTCGAACCAGTCCGGATGCTCTGCGATCCACGGATGATCGGGAGAGGCGTTCAGCGCGATATCCATGGCGACCTCGAGGTCATGATCCGCCGCCGCGGCGACCAGCGCGTCGAAATCGTCCAGCGTGCCAAGGTCGGGATGTACCGACGAATTGCCGCCTGCGTCCGATCCGATGGCATAGGGCGAGCCGACATCGTCGGGTGCTGCGGTCAGCGAATTGTTCTTGCCCTTGCGGTTTGTCGATCCGATCGGATGAATCGGCGGGAAATACAATACGTCGAAGCCCAGATCCTTGACGTAGGGCAGGCGGTCGATCGTGGTGCGGAATGTACCATGCTCACCCTGCTCACCGGTTGATCGCGGGAAAAGTTCATACCAGGCACTGAAAGCGGCGCGTTCGCGGTCGACGCAGACCGGAATCTCGTGGTCATAGGTGCAGGCATTGGCCCGCGGACCTGCGCGGCGCATCAGTATGTCTGTCTCGTCGGACATCACCACCTCCGCCGCGGCCTTGCTCTTCAGCGCCTTCTCCAAGACCTTCAATGCTTTGGCATCCGTGCGGTTCGCCGTCGTGTCGGTGATCATCAGACGCGCTTCCTCGATCTCGACCGAGATGTCCTGACCGGCTGCGATCTTTTTTGCAGCATCGCGCCGCAACGTGCTCCAGACGTCACGCCAGGCGATGATCTTGAACGTATGCCGACCGAGTTCATCGAACGTGATGTCGGCGTGCCACCGGTCGTTCTTCAATGCCTGCATCCGCGTCTCGGTCCAGTTCACCTGACCCTCTGCGCGATGCAGCACCGCCGCTGCAAAGACCTCATGACCGTCCCCGAAGACGTCAGCCGAAATTTCAAAGGGCCAGCCAATGACCGCCTTTGCAGCAAACTTCCCTGCATCGATTTCGGGCCTGACGGCCTCGATGACCATGCGTGAAGCCCCGAGGCTCTGAAGCGAACTTAGGGACGCTTGACGATCTGATGCCATTGGTACTGTACCTTATCCGTATCGCTTTTTACGTAGTAGTAATGATGTTCGACGATGATCGTTCCCCGTTGGCGGCTTTTATCTTTCGAACATGCCGCCTTGACGAGGT